>JAFYQC010000026.1 GCA_017547265.1 Kiritimatiellia bacterium
AACAACACAACATATTCATTCTTGCGCTCAGCCAAGACATCCAACGTCCTGACAAAGCAATACATGGAAGCCAACGCAACACCCCTGCGATATCGCTCAATGACCCCACGACGCATCAACTCCCCAACCAGAAATTCCCATGCCTCGACAATCGACAGGGGGGTTTTGTCGTTCTCCGTCTGCAGGCTTCCGGCAGTCCTCGCGCGGTAGTTGTACAGCACCTCATCCACAACCGAGATGCGGGAGGCCGTCGCTAGCGCAAGGCATCCGAAACCTACGTCGTTGGATCGCTCTATCTGCTGGAACGACAGTTGGTTGTGCTGGACGAAATCTCGCCTGGCGATACGGTTCCACGGTGCAAAGTTAAAGATGGAAAACACCTTCTCCCCGAGCTCCGATCCGTCAAATGGAACCTCAATGTTCGTCGGCAAGCCAAACGCAGCCTCGCGCTTGACCTTTTTGCTTGAATCGTCATATTCCCGGTGCCGCCAGAACACCAGGTCCGCATCATCAGCCTTTGCCCTTGCGTATGCCTGCTCGAAAAGAGTCGGTTCGCACCAATCGTCAGAATCGACAAAGCCAAGATATTCTCCAGAGCCTACGGCCATGCCGGCGTTGCGAGCCTCTCCGGCATTCGTGTGAGCACGGGGAATCACCTTGATCCTGCAATCCTTTGCGGCGTACTCCTGGAGAATCGCGGCGCTGCCGTCGGTCGAGCCGTCGTCGACGCAAATAATCTCAATGTCGCGCAGCGTCTGGTTCACAACCGAATCCATACACTGCCGAAGATATGCTTCGACATTGTAGACCGGAATGATGACAGATACCTTTGGCATAAATTGAGTGTATTATACCAAATCACAGCGCATCCATCGCATAATCCCCATCATTTCTTGAGCTTGCGATATACCCAACGAAACGGTGCGGTCATAAACATCCCGACACGGTACGCCGTCGACTGCTTAAGCGCGGAGACTTCGCGTTCCAAGCGCGCAATTTCGCCGAATCTACCGGCAATGAACGGAGCGATATCATTCTCCACGCCATTCCACCCATCACGAAGCGCCGCCGCACCAAATGTCCGCAGGACGCAGGCGTAGACATACGCTTTCAGTTCCTTTCCAGTCAACTCGCGCCCAAGATGCCGTTTGGCAAGCGCAGCAAACGCAATGGCATGCTCTTGTTGGTTCTCGGCTGGATTCTGTCCGCTAAACCCTCCGGTTCGAAAAGTGACAAAATCCTTTTCCACGCGAACCGCCTTCTTCCCAGAAAATACGAGCTCCATGACAAAGGCATAATCGGCGCTTCGATAATAGTCGACGCTGAAACCGCCCATTTGTCTCATCAAGTCCGTGCGCACCAAAACGCTCTGGTGTGAAAACGGCATCCCCTTCAGCAGATTGCGCAAATCTGGCCGGACATGCGGACTGGTGGTCGAATACGTGCCGTCACGTCTGAGTATCAGAGCCGGCGCATACGAGAAATCGGCCTTGGCCGAATCCAAGGCCACTACAGAATCTTTCAGTCCGTTGAGATCATGATAGTAGTCATCCACATTAAGAAATGTAACATACCTTCCCTTGGCAAGCACGAGCCCCTTGTTCATAGCATCGTAGATGCCCTTGTCAGGCTCTGATATCCACAAGACATTGTCGCGCCCTCTGGCGAGCGCAATAATCATCTCCTTCGTGCCATCGGTAGAGCCGCCATCGACAATTACATGCTCAATTCGCACCCCTTCCTGCCTCGCGACAGAATCCACGCACTGGCGAAACATGTCCTTGCGGCCACCTTTCACCAACTCATAAACTACAGTTACAACTGTTACATCATAGTCCATAACAACCATTCATGGTTTCTTTGAGGCACGCCGTCCATAAACTGCCGTTTTAGAGCGGTAGCCAATGCGCAACCAACCTCACAGCCGCTCCTGCGCTCGCCAACGCCTTAAACGAGCATCTCGAATAACCAGCGCCGCATGGCGTCCCGGCGACAACAGGATTGCTTTTGTTGACTGCGACGGAGTAGCGTGCAGCCGTGCCTACGCTCATTCCCTCAACCGTCCATCCGGCAAATACGCATCCATCGCGCTGCGGCGCCGGCACTGCCATCCACGCCGTCGCCAAAGCGGAAGACCTGTAATTCCCTGTGGCCACAATTCCCAGCCACAAGAGTTTAATAGCCCCTTTCATTTTTTTGCCCCCATTCTCTATAAACACAGTCATTCAACGGGCTCTCCGATCTGCTCCTGGATTTCCTTGAAAAGCGCGTCGTACACGCTGCGCTCGAAGTGGAAGTAGTCGCAGCGCTGCGCTGCGTACTTGAGGGCCATCTGGTGGACGGGCACCACCGGATACTCCTTCGAATATACATTCAGCAGCTGGTCGTTAGCCCAACGAATCTTCTCGTTCTTGAAATCGCACTCTTCGCGATCCGCCTCGCCGGTCGAAGCCAGCTCCGGAAGCGTAAGCAACACCACCTTCGACGCATGCGATTTCAGAATCGAAAGGATCTCCTTGAACGCCCTGGTGAACTCCTCGCGCGAATGCAGGAAAAAGTGGGCGCCGAAGTTGAAGTAGGCGGCATCGTACGTCTTCCCCTCCATCATGCATTTGAGACCTTCGACATAAGCCGGATCGGCAATCGAATGGCTCGACGTATACACCTCGGCCGTTGGCTTGCATTTCAGTTTGGCGCTGGCCGCGCAGCAATCGCGCAGCAAACATCCGCCGACAAAGAAATATCGGCAGTGCTTGTTCTCGTGTATGGTCAAGGTCTCCCATTCCTCGAACTCGAGTTTCGCCTCGCCAGGCGCAATCTTGCCGTCCTTGAGGAGCTGCTCGTATACCTCTTTCTGGCTGGGGCCCTCGTCCTTCTTCATGTCCAGCGCCATGCCGAACAAAGCGGTAGATTCGTCCACTATCTCCTGCGCCACGGTCTTGTTTGGCGGCCGAAGCGCATGAGACATCCCGACATGCGAACGACCGGAGCAGAAGGCGATGCTTGCGTCGGTATGTGCCGGCTCCATGACGTATTGGCAGACGTCGATGAATCTCCAGCCCAAACGCGTGGACAGTATCGCCATGTAGTCGCGCTGCGCCTCGACCACCTGCGCCGTCACCGCGCCCACATACTTCTTTTCCTGCATGTGGGCAGGAAACGGCGAAGCCAGCATCGCCTCGCATCCGACATGCGCCGCGATTTTCTCCAACGCCGCCATGTCCGCAGCCGGCTTTAGCGCGAGCTGATTGCCGACCATGAATATGACCTTGGAATATTTGTAAGGATGCGAATAGACGAAGGCCTTGAACTGCGCCCAGAACCTCGGGTCCTCCAGCTTCAGGGACGTGCCAAATCCATCAACTGGCACATTGTACGCCTTCGCGAGACGATAGCGCACTCGCATGACAGCCATGTCGCCGACAAAAAGAATGCGAGGCAGTTCAGAACGCGGAGCGTTGTTGTGCCAGTTGTTGATATAATAGCTGCGAGCGGCAACAGGGCGTCTCTGCACCACGCCATCCGCCCACATGTCGATGTCAGACCCAGCCTCCGCGACCTCAATGACGTTCTCCTCGCGGAGGTTCGGTCCGTAGACAAGCATATCCTCCTTGCAAGTGTCAAACGCAGGGATCACAATGTCCTTGTCCGTAAGATTCCTAAAACGCTCACGCATCCAGTCGTATTTAGCGTCATTGAAGAACTGTCTCGGGAATTTCATCGCGGCGGGATTTGGCAAGACAGAGACCACCTTCAGTCCGCTCCGGGAGATAGCAGGAGGGATTGGGCGGTAAACCGTCAGGAACTCGTCGTAGTGAGCCAGCAGGGAATTTTTCCTCGCAGAACGGCGACTAAGCATCTTGACAACTCCGAGAAACATCCGACATGCGATGCTGATTGTCCTTGCGCATAATCTAAGCGCCGATCCGCCAACCGCCGAC
>JAFYQC010000291.1 GCA_017547265.1 Kiritimatiellia bacterium
ACCCATACATCGCCAAGCGGCGATTACCGCGCAGCACAAGGTGGCAGCGAGAAAGGCGACATACACGAATCGGGCAAGAATAGTTGCCATCAGAAGTAGCCGTTGAAGAGCGGTATGAGCGGAATCTGGTTGTCCATGATGATGTTCACTAAACCAAGTTGAAATACTCTGGGACGCAGATCAGTGCAATTGCACACAATGACTTTTTCTTTTCGAACTTCTCTTCTCCTTGGTCCGTCGTTCAGACGGTCTTGGTTTTTGGTCTAATCACGCACTTTAGCCAGTTGGCCTTTGCGGTCAAATATTATACCTCTCGGGCATCGCCAGATAGTAATCGGAAGTCCTTTTGCCTGGCGATAGGGAAAGATTATGTCATTTTGCGTGCCTCGTGTACGAGGAGGCATGCGTCGCAACGGTACTCATGGCACGCGCGGCGGTGACGTCCAACAAAAGCAGATTGAAATTGAAAGCGATTGGCTAGCTTTTACTTCCACACGGCAAAGATCAGCACCTGTTCACTGCAGTAATTCCGTGTAGGAAAGTCAAACCCTCCGTGTAGGGAGCGCGGACCCTCCGTGTAAGTGGGCACCTCAGCCTGAGCACATCCGCGGTCTTCGCGAATGACACGGAAGGTGACGTTGGAATAACCAGCGACAGCCTTGCGTGATTCGCTGCGCGCCTCGGTGCGGCATTCGGTGCGCTTTGAGTCGAACGCCCCTTGTCTAATTGGATGTGATATCTTATCCGACCGTTCCTGCCCAATAGGTGTTGGGATAGCCGATTCCGAAAAGTGCGGCGAAGAGAATGCCCTGAGCGGATGGCCATCCGCCCAGGGCTGCGGCGGCAAGCCCGAGGGTCCCTCAGATGCATGTACTTCGCAAGGGAGTCGGGGCACCGCCGCTTCGTCATGAGCCACAGCCTGTATGGTTGAAAGGGCATACGGGATGCAAAGTCCCTAACAGCTCGAAGACAAGGAAAGTATATCATGCCTACGGCCAAAATGATAGTGGGGGTCGATGTCGGCAAAGAAAAGCTCGACATCTGCTACCCTGACGGAGAGAAGGAAACAGTTAGAAACATCAAGTCCTGCAGGGCTAAAGTGATCAAAAGAGCGGCGAGGTTCGGTGCCATCGTCTGCTTCGAGGCGACAGGCCCCTACGATGAGCCTCTGGCCGAAGAATGCCTCGCGCGAGGCGTCAGGGCCGTGCGCCTTGACGCATGGGGCACGCGACGGTTCGCCGAATCCCAGGGGCGCATCGAGAAGACGGACAGGATCGACTGCGAGATGATCCGCGACTACGCGGCATCACTCAAGGACGAGAAGCTCCACTTCGTCAAGCCCCGCTCTGAGGCGCAGAAGCGGCTGAAGAAGAACGTCTGCGTGAGAAAGAACCTCATGAAGGCAAGGGCAATCGTGTACAACCAGCTTGAGCACATCCGCGACAGGGATTCACGCAGACATCTCGAAAGCTCCATCGCAAAGCTAGACAGGGAGATTGCGCGGATAGAGGCCGAATGCGACAAGGCCATAGCCGATGACGGGAGGATGAAAGACCTGTCCGACCGATTCCTGAGGGTCAAAAGCATAGGCCCGTGCCTTGTCAGGGCCGTGCTCGCATACTGCCCCGACATCGGCGACTTCAACTCGAAAAGCATCGCCAAAATGTGCGGGAGCGCACCTATCGACAACGAGAGCTGCACAATCAGGCACAAGGCCAAGCCGAAGCGTGGAAGGTCCGATCTCAAAAAGGCTCTCTACATGGCCGCCGTCTCCGCAAGCCGCTTCAACCACGTCCTGCGTGAGTTCTACCAGCGACTCGTCTCAAAGGGCAAGGCCCGGAGACTCGCGCTCACGGCCGTCGCAAGACGCATCGCCATCCTGCTCAACAACATCGCCAGATATCCCGACTTCGTTCCGGAGCAGGATCCGAAGGACATCGCAGGGGCCGAAAGCCGGAAGCGCGGCCGCCCCCACAAGAACGCCTGACGGTACGGTCAGATCTGAAATCACCCGAAGATGCCGTGTCCACGGCATCAAGACGCTTTTTTCACGAAAAGGGGGAAAAACCAGAGGCAACCAACAGGTGGAAAGAAGAAAAAGAAACATTCTTTGCGCGGCGGGGGCCCATCCGGCCGGCGGGCCTTTAAAAAGAGCCCGCCGGTATTAGGTTGGGTCGCCGCGAGGAAAAATAATCAGAAAATATGGTTGACTCCTTTGACCGCAACCAATCCCTCGCCGCGCTTCGTTGACGTCATCTCCCAGCAGTTGCCCCAGAAGTCATAGCCGCCGCATGCTCCCTGGGTCTTGGCATAAGTGTCCACAGGCTTGATTGTATCGCCCGCGCTGTGCGCTTCAGCTCTTCAAGTTTCGCCTTCTTGCGGGCTACGATGGCGGCGTAGTTTTTCGCGACCTGGCGGCGCAGGGCGGCGCGATTTTCGTCCGACGGATCGCGCCTGTAGGCTGCGATGAGATCTTTCGTCTCCTGGTTCAGCTCCGGCCGCTCCTTCTCGATGGTCGTGGAGAAGCGGTGGAGCTTCGCATCGGGATTCGCCTGCATTCGGCCACGCTCCCGTGATCTGCCGCGCCCTTGCATCCGACCACGTTCGTGCGACCGGCCGCGTTCTGCCGAGCTGTCGTTATCTTGTGCAAGTGCTCCCAACGCGAGCGCCGCAACTGCGAGTGTAATGATGAACTTGTTCATGGTTGTGTTCCTTTCTTGTTTTGGTTGTGTCCATCCATAAGAACGCAATCGCGAAGAAAATTCTACGTTGTACCCAGACGCTCTCACGCATCGTGGCAGAAAGATGGCCAACTATTTGCGCAAGGCGGAATAGGGCTACCAAACGCGCGGTGTTCGGTTAGTTGGTGTGTTGTGAATCACCTTGTCTCAACGGTCACCATGAAGAACTGATAGAGTTCAATGTTGTCCTTGACCTCGATCCAGGCCGAGGCGGTGAGATCGGCTTTGCCAAAATCTCTGATTTGGTGACGATTTCATGGTTTGAAAATCTCTGAAACCGTGCCAAATCAGCATTTGAAAAATGCTGATTTGGTGACAGGCGCTATTGCGCGCTATCATAAATTATGATATATTACGCATGTTTCAATTAAAGAAGAGGTGCATTATGGAAATATTGTTCAAGAGGAAAGCATACGCCGAAATGCTTGACTGGAAGAACCGTTTGGCCGACAAGTATGCTCTTCTTGTGGAAGGAGCGAGGCGCGTCGGTAAGACGTTCCTTTTGCGTCAGTTCATAGCAAACGAGTACAAGACCAGTATCTACATCGATTTTGCAAGCAATTCCAAGACGACCAAAGACGCGAAGCGGGCGTTTACGGAGGCGGTGGACATTCCCGATCTGATTCTTCGTCTGGAACTCATATTTGCAGTCAAGCTTATCCCCGGCGAATCATGCATTGTGTTTGACGAGATACAGTTGTTCCCGATTGCAAGGGGTACGATAAAGAGCCTCGTGGAATATGGGAGGTTCCACTATATCGAATCTGGTTCCCTTGTCGGCATAAGGGAAAACGTCAAGGACATTCTTATTCCGTCCGAAGAACACAAGATGAAGATGTTCCCGTTGGACTTCGAGGAATTTCTTGATGCGCTGGGTGAGACTTTGCTCAAGGAACACATAAGCGTATGCTTCAGGGAGAAACGCCCTCTCGCGGGGGAAGTCCACGACAAGGCGTTGCGGTTGTGGCGGACTTACATGGTCGTGGGCGGAATGCCGCAAAGTGTGGAGGCGTACCTCTCAGATGAAAATGACAGACTCGACGCGAGCGAATCCGCCAAACGCGAGATTCTCTCGCTCTACGATTCGGACATCGGAAAGTACGCGAAGGGCTATGCTTCCAAGGTTCGGGCGATATTCCGGATGCTGCCCTCCGCCCTGTCTCGACGCGAGAAGAAGTTCCATGTCTCGGAGCTCGGCGGCAATGCGCGGATGCGGCGATATGAAAACGCGTTTCTCTGGCTTTCGGATGCAATGGTCGTTAACATCGCCTATAATTCGACATCGCCGGATGTCGGACTTGGAATGAATCTGGACGCATCGTCGTTCAAGTGCTATTCGCTTGATACGGGACTTCTCGTGTCGCAGGCAATGAGCGGCAGAAGAGATGCAGATGCAAGAATCATCAGGGCGATTCTTCACGACAATATCGGCATAAACGAGGGAATGTTCGTCGAGAACGGGGTAGCGCAGACGTTTGCCTCGCAAAACCGCGAATTGTTTTTCTATTCGCGCATAAGCCGGACGGACTGGACGGAGACTATGGAGATTGACTTCCTGCTGCAAAACGGGTTCAAGATATGTCCAGTAGAGGTGAAAAGCGCCAGTTTCCGCGCTCATGCATCGCTTGACAGGTTTTCGGATAAGTTTGCGAAACGGCTCGGCCCCAAATATGTCGTATGCAAGGGAAATTACCAGGTAGGCAAGAATGGTGTAACATATATTCCATTTTATATGGCACATTGCCTGTAAGCCTCTCAATCCCACAAGGAGGATTTGTCATGTTGAAGTGGTTCAGGATTTCATTGGCGGTTGAAGTCGCCGTTCTGCTCGTCAGCGGGGGTGCCGTTGCGTGGTATCTGTGGCATGGCGGCGAGGTGTCGGCGCGTATGGAGCTTGGATGCGACATCGCGGTGAACCTGTTTGCCGCATGCGCCTTGGCCGTTCTGATCGAACTGCTCACCCTCAAGCGCTCCGCCCGCGACGAGGCGGCGAAGATCCTGCGGAACGATGATTTGACCCATTACTACATCGTGCGTTTCGCAAAGCTATACTTCGAGATGACGTTTGCGGACAAGGCGGAACTCGCCGCCGCCCGCAAGGGTCTGGACTTCGCGCAAGGCGCAGGTGTCGCGCACATAGACGGAAGAAATGTGCCTGTCAACGCCCTGGCAAACCTGTTCAAGCCGTCTGATTTTATCGGAGGCTTCTACTCCAAGATGCTCGTAGAGGAATTCTTCGACAACGAGACACGCCTCATGGACAGTTTCCGCCGCGCCGTCGCTGCGCGCGACTACGAGCATTTCGGAACGTTGCGCGACAC
>JAFYQC010000292.1 GCA_017547265.1 Kiritimatiellia bacterium
AGCGCTTCGTCCTCGCATACGGCGGCAAGCCCGAGACTCTTTCTGGTCTTGCAGGAATTGGCGACCTCATTGTTACCTGCACTTCGGTCCACTCGCGCAACCATTCCGTCGGCGAGCGCCTTGGAAAGGGCGAGAAGATAAAGGACATTCTCGGCTCGATGCAGATGGTGGCCGAGGGCGTCTGGAATTCCAAGGTCGTTCACGACCTCGCGGCGAAGCTCGGCGTCGAGATGCCGATCTGCGACCTCGTCTATGCGCTTTGCTATGAGGGCTTTGACGCTCGTAAGGCCGTCGAGGCGATGATGGGCCGCGAACTAAAGAGCGAATAACATGAATCAGAACGCCAACATCCTCAAAGACCTTGCGCCGATATTGGCGTTCTTCAGTTTCTGGCTTGGCGCTTGTATCGCCTCGTTCCTAAATGTGGTGATCTGGCGCGCGCCGAGAGGCGAGTCGATTGTTTCGCCGCCGTCGCACTGCCCAAAGTGCAATACGCCGATCAAGTGGTACCAGAACATACCGATCCTCTCGTGGCTTGCGCTGCGCGGGAAGTGCGCCAACTGCAAGGCGCCGATTTCGCCGCGGTATATCTTCGTCGAGGCGCTAGGAGGTTGCCTCTTCCTTGCGGCATTCCTGTGGCTGTGGCCTCCGACTGCGCCGCTGTGGTTCGCGGTGACGCACGTCGTCGTCATGTGGATATGGATTGCATTGATGATTGCCGGGGCGTTCATTGACTTCGATCATCAGCTTCTTCCCGACTTCACGACAGTCGGAGGAATGGTTCTCGGCGTCGCCGAATCCCTCGTTGCTACCTCCTTCAACTTTGTCTACGGTGACGGAGTGCAGGCGTCAACGTGGCTCAAATTCACACCGTTATTCTGGTCGCTCGGCGGCCTTGTCTTCGGTTTTGGGCTGCTTTGGCTTGTCCGGTGGATTGGCTCGAAGGCATTCAAGCGCGAGGCCATGGGGATGGGCGATGTCTTTCTCATGGGCGCGGTTGGGGCTCTCTTCGGACCTGTCGCCGTCCTTGTGACGCTCATCCTCTCTTCGGTGTTCGGGAGCATTATCGGCATCGTGCTAATACTCCTTTCCAAGACGAAGCTTGGCGGCTTTACCCCGATACCATACGGCCCGTATATTTGCATGGGTTGCCTTGCGTGGATGTTCTACGGCCCGCAGCTCGTCGACTGGTACGTCCATTTAGTTACCCCGTAACTCAACTCCAAACTTTCAACTTTTAACTCTATCATGCATACAGTCCTTGATCATCCGCTCGTCAGGCATCGCGTCACGCTGATGCGCGACATCAACACCAAGCCCAAGCAATTCCGCGAGCTTGTCAACGAGATTACGGAATTTCTTGCTATCGAGAGCTTGAAGGACTTGAGAACCGTAGAGATCCCGGTTGTCACTCCAGTCGCCAAGACTACCGGCGTCAAGATCGAGGACTCGATAGTGATCGTGCCGATTCTCCGGGCTGGCATGGGCATGCTCGACGCGATGCTGCGCGTCCTTCCCTACGCGAAAGTCGGCGTCCTCGGCATGCAGCGCAATGAGGCGACGGCTGAGCCAGTTCCCTACTACGCAAAGGTCCCGCCGGCGAAGAACGACGAGCTTGCAATCGTGATCGATCCTATGCTCGCAACTGGCGGCAGCGCGTGCGACGCGTTTGCGCAGCTAAAGAAGCTCGGCTACAAGCGCATCGTCTTTCTCAATCTCATTGCCGCTCCAGAGGGGATCGCGAAGGTCGAGAAGGAGCACCCTGACGTGCCTGTATTCACGGCGGCGAAGGACGAGCGTCTCAATTCGCATTTCTATATCGTGCCAGGGCTTGGCGATGCTGGCGACCGCATCTTCGGGACGTTGTAAGGCGAAAATATGTTTGAAAAGATCTTCGGACTAAGCAAGAACGGAACGACAGTCCGCACGGAGCTTGTCGCGGGTCTTACTACGTTCATGACGATGGCGTATATTCTCGCCGTCAATCCGAACATCCTGGCGGCTGCTGGCATCCCAAAGGGCGGGGTGTTTATGGCGACGGCAGTTGCCGCCGTGGTGGGCACGCTTCTCATGGCGTTCCTATCGAACTACCCGTTTGTTCTCGCTCCTGGCATGGGGCTTAACGCGTTTTTCGCCTTTGGCGTCGTTCTCGGAATGGGCTACAGCTGGCAGTTTGCACTGCTGACGGTATTTGTTGAAGGGCTTATCTTCCTCGCGCTTTCGCTAACGCCAGTCCGCGAAGGAATTTTCAATTCTATACCAATGTCACTAAAGCGCGCAGTTGCGGCAGGCATTGGGCTTTTCATCTGCTTTATCGCCCTCCAGACGGCGAAGATCGTCGTCATGGACGATGCCACGTTTGTCGCGCTCGTGAATTTCAATCAGGTCGACTTTCACACTCACGGAGTCACCGCGCTTCTTGCGCTCGTCGGGACGCTCTTGACCGGCGTCATGCTGGTCAAGAAGTGGAAGGGTGCGATCTTGTTGGGAATCTTCGTGACATGGGCGCTCGGCATGCTCGCGCAGGCGTCGGGCATCTACGTTCCCGATCCTGCAAAGGGCTTCTTCTCAACGTATCCGAGCTTCACGATCTGCGATGTCGCAAATTCGTTCAAAGAGTTCGGCTCGACCATCGGCGCCGTGTTTAAGTCCGAAAGCTGGACGCACACGGTGAAGGGAGAAGTCATTGGCTCGGGTTGGTCGCTTGTAAAGTCTCTCGACTTCTTTGTCGTGATGTTCGCTTTCTTCTTTATGGATCTCTTCGACACGCTCGGCACCTTGATCGGCGTCTCGCTGAAGGGCGGGTTCCTAGATAAGGACGGACGGCTCCCTCGCATTTCCGGCGCACTCTGCGCTGACTCAATTGCTACTTCGGTCGGCGCGGTGCTTGGAACCTCTACGACCACGACGTACGTCGAGTCGGCTTCGGGCGTCGCGGTGGGCGGCAAAACGGGACTTACCGCTGTCACTGCGGCGGTGCTCTTTGCGCTTGCGATACTCTTTGCGCCGATCTTCCTAGCGATCCCGGGCTTTGCCACGACTCCTGCGCTTATCATCGTCGGCTACATGATGATCTCGTCCTGTGCTGACATTGAATGGCATGATGCGGGCGAGGCGGTGCCGGCGTTCCTCTCGATTACCGCG
>JAFYQC010000293.1 GCA_017547265.1 Kiritimatiellia bacterium
ATGCGTCACGCCGCCAGGCGTGCGAGGACGCGGCCAAGTTCTTCGCGGGCGTCCTCAGGAAGCCCGTCACGCATCTCCGCGACGTCACGATGGCCGAGTGGGTTCTCTACCGCGGCGGTCTCGCCGAGACGACTGCGAAGAGGGTGGTTCACCCGATTGGCGAGGACGAGCGCGTCATCCAGGGCGCGGAGCTTCTCGCGAAGGGCGACCTCAAGGGCTTTGGCGCTCTCATGTACGATTCGCACGAGTCGAGCCGCAACTGGTTCGAGAACTCCTGCGAGGAGCTTGACGCCATCGTCGACGCGGCGAAGGCGATTCCCGAAGTCTACGGCGCGCGCCTCTCGGGCGGCGGGTTCGGCGGCAGCTGCTGCCTTCTCGTCGATCCTTCCGCGGCCGACAAGATCGCGGCCCAAATTTCCAAGGAATACAAGGCAAAGTTCGGCGACGAGCCGACCTGCAGCGTGATCAAGCCCTCCGAGGGCGCGCATCTCGTCTGAAAGGAATAAACATGAAAAACATCGCCCGTTTCATCTCTGTAGCGGCTACGGTCTGCGGACTGTCGCTTTGGGCCCAGGATGATGACGTCGAAGACGACGCCACCACCACGACCGAGACCACTGCCGAAGGAGGCGGAGAAGCTGACGTCGGTATCGACATCGGCGGGCAGATTCACCACACGAAGTCCGAGCCGAAGTACTTCTACACGCTTCCGACAGTGTCCAAGCTCGAAGGCTCCGCCGACGTGCTCAAGCCCGGTGCACGCGACTGGGAACCAGCTACCGAGGGTAGGTACTATCCGCTTGGCTCCGTCTTCCGCACGGTCGGCGCGGCTACGCGGCTTACCGTCGCGCTCGGCAGGGAATGCAGCGTGTCCATGGCCGGCGAGGCATCGTTCGGCACCCGCTCCCAGGGGCTCGCGGTCAAGTCCAGGGCGATTCTTCTAAAGGGCGGCGTCATAACCGTCGACCTTCCACGCAACCTCCCCGAAGGGCTCGTCTTCGTCGAGGCTCCTGGTTTTTCGGTCATTAACCCGGCCGGCAAGTCTGTCTACCGCTATGTCAAGACGGGTGACGGCGACAAGGCCACGATCCGCTGCGTCACCGGCTCGCTTGCGATACAGGGGCTTCACTTCACGATACTCTCGATGCGCGCTGCCAACGAAGTCTGCATCCAGACGTCGCAGGACGCGCTTTTCACCGGCATCTACGGTACGCGCGGCGACTACATCTGCAAGCTCGACCAGGGGCTCGTCAAGATTCGCGACGTAGAGACGAACAAGGAGCATACCGAGCAGAAGTTCCTCGAGTGGAAGGTCTCGCCCCAGACGGCGGTCCGCATCCAGCGCGCCGTTCCCGAGATCGGCGAGAACATGTCGGTCACGGTCATGACGTTCGACGCTACGGGCAACCTCAAGAACCGCTGCGCCTTTGCGGAGAACCGCTTCGAGGTGAACTCGGGCGAGCTTGCGCCGCATGACAAGAACAGCCAGGCCGAGCTTGAGAAGAAGGCCGCGGAGGCGACTTCCGACACCGGCACGGTCGAGACCGAGGCAGTCGAGTCGACGCCCGAAGACAATGGCGGCGACAGCGCCCCGGGGGGAAATTCTTCAGACGACGATCTTGAGTTCTGACGCGATTTGCAAATCAACAACAAACAGGATAACAGAAAGTTCAGAGTGTAAAATGGTCATTCTTCAGTTCAACAAGCTCATTCGCAACAAGTGGCTTTGGGGTGTTTTCGCGATAATCGTCGGTGGTGCGTTTGCCTTCGACTTCCTTGTGGACGATCTCCTAAGGGACGGCAAGCGCGAGACAAATGACTCGGGTGTCGGGACTCTCGATGGCAAGCCGGTCAGTTCGGCCGAGTTCCATGCAATCACGGAGGAAATTCGTGGCTTCGGCCAGAACCGCGACTGGCGCCGCAGCAGCGCCGAGGTGAACCGCGAGGCGTGGGAGGCTTCGGCGCTTCTCGAGGTCGCCCGTCGCAACGGCGTCGAGGCGACCGATTCGGAGGTTGCGCAGGCGATCCGCACCGACAGGTCCTTCCAGCAGAACGGCCAGTTCAGCTTCGCCATGTACCAGGCGCTCCTTCGCGAGAACGGTCTCTCGCCCGAGCGTTTCGAAGAGTTCCTCAAGCGTCGTCTCACGGCGATGAAGGTCGCGAGTTCCGTGCTTTCCGGCTCGGCATCCTGGGCCTCTCCGATGGAAATCGAGCAGGCTGTCGCAGACGTGACCGACTCGTACACCGTGCGCGTCGCCAGGTTCAAGCAGGAGAAAGCCGAGGCCGATGCGGTGAAGCTTGACGACGAGGGTCTCAAAAAATGGTATGACGAGAACTCCAAGTCCCTAGAGCTTCCCGAGCGCATCAAGCTTCGCATGGTCAGGTTCGACGCCGCGGCGAGCAACGCCTTGGCGGCCGTGACTGTTACCGAGGACGCTCTCCGCGACTACTACGACGTTACCGTCGACAAGTACACCACGACCGACACGAACGGCGTAGAAACCGTCAAGAAGTTCGAGGACGTCAGGGCAGAGGTCGAGAAGGAAGTCCGTCTCATCGAGTCCGTCCAGTGCCTCACGACGGGTCTCGTCTCGCGCGTCTACGGTGTGAAGGCGGCCGAGGGCAAGTCTCGTCTCGACGAGATCGCGGCCGAGTTCGGCGCAAAGGTGGAGACGAGCGACTGGTTCGCTCTTGGCGGCAACTACAAGGACGGCTTTATGAAGCGTACCTCGCAGATCTGCCCCGGCGCGCAGAACTTTGAGGAAGTCGTCGCCGAGCTAGATTCGTCCAGTGAAGACCTTCGCTATGGCGTTGTTGCCTCCGACAAGGAAGTGTGGCTCGTCGAGAGGGCCGAGACGAGCGCGGCGCATGTGCCGACGTTCGACGAGGCCAAGGATATTGTCCGTCCTCGCGCTCTTTCCGCCGCAAAGGCCGATGCCTTCAAGGCCAAGGTCGAGGCGATTGCTAAGAAGGGCGTCAAGGCCGTTCTCGAGTCGGGCAACGTTTCCACGAACATCACCTTCGCAGTGTGCGACGTGAAGTCCGGCGAATTCCCAGATCAGAATGCAATCATGGGTGCTGCAATGAAGCTCCGTAAGGGCGAGGTCTCTGATTTCGTGCTTACAGGCGTAGGCAGGGCGCTTCTCGTCATCTGCGAGGACCGCGGTCCCGGCGATGCCGCCAAGGCGCAGATCTGGAAGCTCCAGGTTCGCAGCGAGGTCGAGGCGCTTCAGCGCCGCCAGATTCCCGAGTCCTGGAAGAAGTGGAATCTCGATCGCCTCGGTTTTGAGCCCGGCGAGGGCGCGTCGATAGTCGACGCGGAGACCGAGGAATGATACTCCGTTTCAAGCGCATCCATCCCGAAGCGGTCATGCCCGCGTACGCCCATGCGAGCGACGCGGGCATGGATGTCAGGAGCGTCGCGGATCTCGTGATTCCGCCAGGCGGCCGCGCTCTCGTGCCAACGGGGCTTGTCGCTATCATTCCGCCGATGTACGAGATCCAGGTGCGTCCGAGGTCTGGTCTTGCGCTCAAGCACGGCGTCACGGTGCTTAACACCCCTGGTACGATAGATTCCGGCTATCGGGGCGAGATCGGCGTCATCCTCGCGAACTTCGGCGACAAGGACTTTTCCGTCGCCAAGGGCGACAAGGTTGCGCAGCTCGTCTTCGCGCCAGTCGTCCAGCCCGAAATCGAGGAAACCGACACGATCGACGAGACCGACCGCGGCGCGGGCGGCTTCGGCTCAACGGGAAAATAGCCATGTAGAACAGGTAGAACATGCAGGAGCTCTACATGATCTACATGTTCTACGCGGCTTAAACAGAGGTCCCAACTCTTGAAACTCAAGATCTACAAGTACGGCGAACCAGTCCTCCGCGAGAAGTCGGAGCCAATTGCCATTGTCACCGATCAGCTTCGCGCGCTTGCCGTCGACATGATTTCCACGATGCACGCTGCAAAGGGCGTTGGGCTCGCTGCGCAGCAGATCGGCCGCACCGAGAGGATGTGCGTAATCGACATTCCTGAGGGCTGCGAGACCGAGGAGGACGAGGCGTTCAACTCAATCGTCCAGATGCCGCTCATTCTCTTCAACCCCGAAATAATTTCCCGCGAGGGCAGCCAGTTCGACAAGGAAGGGTGCCTGAGCTTCCCTGGGCTCGGCGGTTCAGTAGATCGCGCGGCGCAGGTTACGTGCCAGTATCTCGACATGAACAACATGCCGCAGATCGTGACTGCTCGCGGCTTCCTTGCGCGTGCGCTTCAGCACGAGATCGACCATCTTGACGGCATTCTCTACGTCGACCGCCTGTCGGAAGACGAGCGCAAATCGTTCGAGTCGAAGCTGAAGAAGCTTTCCGATTCCAACGGCAGCGTCAGGTAGAGATTTTGGCGTAGAGAGATTCAGGACGGCGAAAAAAAGAAAGCCGCGGCAAATGTGCCGCGGCTTCACTTTTTAGTTCGTGTCGTAGTGGATTACTTGACGACGACGACCGAGTTGAACGTGCCCTGGTCGTTCTTGACCGAGTTCTCGTTCTCGGGGTCAGCGCACCAGGTGCCGTCGATGACGAACTTGTACTGGTATTCGCCGGGAGCGAGCTGGACCGTCGCGGAATAGATTCCGTTCTTGGCCTTGTAGGCCATCTTCTTGGCCGTGGTGCTCCATTCGTTGAAGGAGCCGGCGAGATAGACGGCCTTGCCCTTTTCGGCGTGGACGGTGAACGTCACAGCCTTCTTGGCGGGCTTGGCGGCCTTCTTGGCGACCGGCTTTGCGGCGGCCTTCTTGGTGACGACCGTCTTCTCAGCGCTCTTCTTTGTGGTCTTGATCTTCATTTCTTTGTTGCTCTTGTGTTTGTTTTTTGATTGTGTTCGATTGCGGTTGACGGTCTTGCGGAGGCCTTTTCCGAGCGAACGGGCGTATAGTATCTCATATTTTTTTGAAAAGTCAATGATAAACGTGCGAAAATTTTTGGTATAATTTTCGCCAATGAATGACGGACTCAAAGAGAAGGTCGCGAAGATCGTCACGATATCGCTTCTTGCGATAATCGGTTCGCTTGGCGCACTCTCGGTCTGGCCCACCTATCTGCGCGGCCAGAGCCTGAAAAGGCAGGACGCCGAGCTTACGAGGCGCATCGAGGAGAAGAAGCGCGAGATTGCGCGGCTCATCGACTTCCAGAAGCGCTTCAAGACCGATCCAGATCTCGTTGAACGCATCGCACGCCAGAACGGACGCGTGTATCCTGGCGAACTCGTTTTCATATTCGAAGACTGACCGATGGCGAATTTCCTGAGAATGGTTCTCGGCGTTCTCCTTCTGCCGATGTGCTGGGGCGTGGTTCGCGCCTTCTGCGATTCCGTGATGGCAGCGGCCGGCGAGTCGGGCGGCATAACGGCCGAGTCAATCGCGCTTGTCGGCGGAATGGCCGCGTTCGCGCTGTGCTGGATGGCGGTCTCGCATCCTGTGAAGACATACGTTCTTGGGCACGAGCTTACGCATGCGCTGTGGGGGCTCCTCTTTGGCGCGATGCCGTCGAAGCTTCGCGTTTCGGCTGCGGGTGGCAGCGTCAACCTCTCGAAGTCGAACATGCTGATAACGCTTGCTCCGTACTTCTTCCCGTTCTACACGTTTCTCGTGATCGTCGTGGCGCTCATCACGTCGGCGTTCATACGCCCGTTGCCGTGCCTGCCGCTCTGGATGTTCGCAGTCGGCTTTACGTGGGCGTTCCACGTGCTCTTCACGCTCGAGACGCTTGCGCAGCGCCAGCCTGACGTGAAGCTGTACGGACGCATCTTCTCTTGGGTCTTCATCTTCCTCGCCAATGTCGTGCTTATTTTGTTGTTCCTCGCCTCCACGACGTCTCTCACGTTTGTGCAGCTCGGCGGCTTTCTCCTGAATCGCATCATTGACGCGTACGTTGGCGTCTGCGTGGCTGCGGTCGATACAGTCAAATGGATTGTCTCTAAATGTTCCCGGACCTGATAAACATCGGCTTCCTGCACCTTCGCACATACGGCGCATGCATGGCCGTCGGCTTTCTCCTCTGCTGGACGCTCATCGAGCGACTCTCGGGACGGAAGGACCTCTCCAACTGCATTCTCTCGATGATGGTCGCCGGTGTCGTGGGAGCGCGAATAGCATACGTGATCGAACACTGGTCTTCCGAGTTCGCGGCCCGCCCGCAGGACATAATCCGCGTCGACCAGGGCGGACTAATGTTCTACGGCGGACTCATACTCGCGTTTGTCGTGTTCTTCGCGTGGTGCTTTATCAAGAAGGAGCGTCCGCTCGCGCTCGCCGACCTCTTCGCGACGGTGATTCCCCTCGGCCATGCCTGCGGGCGCATCGGCTGCTTCTTCTACGGCTGCTGCTACGGCAAGGACTCAGACGCGTGGTGCGCGGTCGTCTTCCCCAAGTTCTCCCCGAGCTGGTACGAGCACGGACAGCGCATGGTGCCTGTTCTCCCGACGCAGCTTTTCGAGGCGTCGGCGCTTCTCGTCCTCTTTGCATTTCTCCTCGCGCTCTACATTAAGCGTCGCCGCGACACATTGGCCGCGTATCTCGTCGGCTACGGCGTTATCCGCTTTTGCATGGAGTTCTTCCGCGGCGATCCCAGGGCGGCGTTCTGGGGGCTCAGCATTGGTCAGGTGATTTCCATCGGCCTCATCGCAGCCGGCGTCGCGCTGTTTGCCGCGACACGCCCGAAGAAGCAGTGAGAATTTTGCCCATGAAGGGCGGATTTTTGATATAATGCGCCCATGAGGATTAGCGGCAGGAAAGGGCAGACGGCCGTTGAGTACGTGCTTGCGCTGTGTGCGCTTCTCGCCGTTGTGGGCGCGATGTGGTACCTCGTCTCGGCGTCGAAGAAGAGCGTCGTCAGGACGGAAAACCTTGTCAGTTCCGACTATCCTTGAATGAAAGGAATGATGAAAATGATGAAAGCGCTAAGAAAAGGCCAGACGATGGTTGAGTACATCATCATTGTCTGTCTCATCGCAGTCTCGCTTATCGCGGTGTTCACATATCTGAGCCGCGCGATCGGCAAGAAGGCCGCCGGCGCCACAAGCGCGCTTTCCGAAGAGGAAGGCGACAAGGCGAAGTCCGCCGCCGAGTCGATCGACGAGAACTCGCTCAAGCAGCTCGGCGAAGACTGAGGAAGGGGGCTTCATGTCCTTCCGTCGAGGACAGGCGATGCTGGAGACGGCTCTCGCCGTCCTCTTCATCACTGTCCTCTTTCTCGTCGTGTTCCAGGTCGCGCACATGGTCACGACGAAGATTCTCCTAGACCACGCCGCAGCTCGCGCCGCGCGCGCGAAGGCCGTGGGCTTCAACGAATGGATGTGCCTCAAGTCGGCGCGCGTAGCGATGATTCCAGTCGCAGGGCGTCGCCTGTGGCCCGAGGATGGAGCATACGACGAGGCATCTCTCGTTCCAATCTACATGACGACCGAGCACGAGTCGATGGCGCGCGGAATTCTCGAGTATGAGCGCTGGAGAACGATGGACGTGGATGTCGATTCGGGCGGCGGTCTCAACTCCGAGGTTTCTGCCCGTGTCGCGGTGGATGTGCCGCGCTTCTATTCACGCGGCGACGAAGATTCCGACACGACGGAGATAGTTGGAGAGTCGCGCATTGAGTCGCACTTTCCCCTTTACATGAACGACCAGGGGCTTTGACATGAGACGCGGACAGGTTGCCATATATCTTCTGATGGTGCTTGTGGCGCTTTTCCTCCTGGCGCTTCTCAACGTCGACGTGTTTGACGTGGTGCGCGGCAAGAACCGCGTGCAGAACGGCGGCGATGCGGCTGCGCTCGCGGCGGCTCGCAAGCAAGGCCGGCTTCTCAACGAAATCGGGAAGCTCAACATAGCCCATCTCGTCGCGGCGGCGCAGAACGACGCACGGACTTGCGAGGAGCTCGCGATGGAGCAGCGGCGGCTCGCGCTCTTGGGCCCGGTCGAAGCGCTTCGCCTTGCGAACCACGCGGCGAAGAAGAACGGCATGGAGGTGCGCGACGAATTTGCCGCGATACTTCACGAGCATGTTGAGGACATACGGCTCGTCTATTCAGGCGGCACCAACGAGGAAGGAGAGCCGTATCCAGAGCCGTATCCGGGCGCTTGGACCGATTACGCGACGGCGATAGAGAATGTCATCTCCGAGGGGCTTGCCTGTGGCCCTGACAACGTCGAGTTCTACGGTGCGCAGGGCGGGCACTACCTTCTCATGAAGGACTTCTACCATGCGATCGCTGGCGAGAACTGGTGCTGGTTCCACTGGCACGCCGAGGGGTTGCTCAAGAGCTATTCGTCCTACATGGACTGGTCTCCGCTCCCGACTAGGAGCGAGAATTCGATGGAGAACAGCGAGATCTTCAATCTTCACGTACGCGCATGGAAGGGCGCGATAACAGATATTCTCTCGACGAACGAGATACAGCACATCTGCAGGGTATACGGCGACGGCGAGATCCCGCAGGAGCAGCTTGCGGAATCGTTCATCCTCACGAACCGCGACCAGGTCTGGTTCCTTTTCGAAAGCGGGCGCTGGGGCCGTTGGTTCAACGGGCTTACGCTTGCGGACGAAGACGACGGCTATGAGTTCCCTATCGTGGGCGAGATCAAGCCCGAGTACAACGTTCGCGGATGCGCTGCGATCACGAGGTGCATAAAGGAAGTCGAGTCGGTCGCGCTAGAGGCGACTTCGGACGTCGTGTGGGCGGCGGGCGCGAAGCCGTTTGGAACGGTGCAGAACTTTGAGGGAGAGACCGACGTGGTGACTGCGCTCAACTCGTTTGTCGTTCCGTGTTTCACCAACGTGCGTCTAGTGCCGCTCGACTCGGTTGGAGGGGAAGATCTTTCGACGGCGGACTACGGCTGGGTGACGCATGTTAGAAAGCACCTGCCATACTATCTCGAGCATGGCCCTGTGAATGCGCAGGGGTGTTTCTACTGCCTGCAGCTCCAGACGTGGGAGAAGAAGTATTTCCGCGACGGCGGCATAAGGTGGATAAAGAACTACGCTGGGACGTGCGTCCGCGGAACGGGCGGCGGCGGCAGCCATGGAGGAACTTCCCATGGGCACTAAGGAGCTCGCCACTACGTTCGTTCCGTGCGGGCGTGCGCCCTTACTCACTCGCTCCGTGGCTCGGAGACTTTGTGATGACAAGCTCGCTTCTACATTCGTTTCATGCGGGCGTGCGCCCTTACTCACTCGCTCCGTGGCTCGGAGACTCGGGAGTTCTGGCCAAGCCTTTATTGAGCTGGCGCTTGGGATGTTCGCGCTTGCGCTCGTTCTCGCGGCACTCTTTGGCTTCACGGCCTATATCCTGAGCTCGCTCAAGATGCAGCGCCATCTCCGCGCAGATGCAGGGCGCGGTGCTCTCAATGCGGGGGGCGGCGATGAGTCTTATTCCTCGAAGGTCGCTGACGATACCGTCGAGGTCGAGCCGTTTGCTGCAACATATATCTTCGGCTCGACCGAAGTGGAGGTAAAGGAGGAAGTCCACATCCCTGCGATGTCTGGCCTTGATTTATGAAAAACGCAATCATTAGAACGGCGGCGAATGTCCGCGCACTCACTGGCGTAGAGTGTGACGAGGCGTGGGTCGTTGTCTCAGACGGCGGCGAGCCGACGCTCTACACCGACTTCCGCTACATACCTATGGCGCACCGCGTCGCGCCCAAGCTAAAGGTTCGCGACATAAAGCATTTCGGGCCCGACCTTGCGCGGCTCTGGGGCGGGAAAGGCGCCTCGTCGCGTCGCATCGGCTTTGAAAAGGCGATCTCTGTCGCGGAGTTCGAGAAGCTCAAGAAGATTCTCCCGCGTGCGAAGTTCGAGGATGTCACGCGCGATCTTGAGAGGCGTCGCTCGGTGAAGACGTCTGGCGAGATCGAGAAGATGCGTGCGGCAGTGCGGCTCAACGACGAGATATGGCGCGATGCGTCGCGCAAGTTTAAGTCCGGAATGACTGAGCGCGAGATGGCTGGCATCATAAGGTCGATGATGTTCGACCGCGGCGAGGGCGAGGCGTTCCCTACGATCGTCTGCGTCGGCGCAAATGCCGCGGAGTGTCACCATGTTCCTGACGACACGGTCTGGAACGGCCGCGATCCCGTGCTTGTCGACATGGGCGTGAAGCTCGACGGCTACTGTTCCGATATGACGCGGAATCTTCTTGCGAAGCGTCCGTCGCCGCTCTACCGCAAGGTTTACGATCTCGTCCTCAAGGCGAATCTCGCGGCAATCGCGGCGGTCAAGCCCGGCATCACGGGCAAGGCGCTCGACAAAGTCGCGCGCGACGTCATAAAGAAGGGTGGCTTCGGGAAGTGCTTCGGTCATTCGCTCGGGCACGGCGTCGGGCTTGAGGTCCACGAGGCGCCGAACGCGTCTAAAAAGTCGGACTGGGTTCTAAAACCGGGGATGTTCGTGACGATTGAGCCGGGAATCTATCTCGAGGGAAATCTCGGCGTCCGCATAGAGGATCTCGTCCTCGTCACCGCCACCGGCTGTGAAGTCCTGACTACGAGCGGCAAGTAGTCCGCTCAGGCGGGGAAAAATGGTATAATACTCAGAAATTTCAAGGAGG
>JAFYQC010000027.1 GCA_017547265.1 Kiritimatiellia bacterium
GGAAACCACCTGCTTGGGGCGAAAGACCCCGAATACTTGAATGCAACCTTGCAGCCCGCCTACTCCAATACGCGACAGCACACATAGGGTAGCAAAATGAGCGCGAAAAGGCAACAGCGACGCCGCAACGTCGAGGACGAACCTCGCTACGTCATCGGCATGGACGCACACTCGAAGAAGCTGGCCATCTCTATCTGGGACTGGTCGGACAGATTCAACGCCTGCCTTCATCGGGAGATCAAGTGCGTGGACATCGAGGCCATGGTCAAGACGTACGAGCGACACGTCGACCTCGACTCGATCACGATCATCGAGGCGTCGACCAACGCGGCGATCCTCAAGCGCAGGCTCAACGAGGCCGGATTCCGGGCGGAGGTCGTCCGGTCCGATACAATCGCCAACAAGGAGCGCAAGCGCAAGGTCTGCGACATCCAGGACGCGCAGAACCTGGCGCTCGCCTACGTCAAGGGCGACATCGAGGAATTCGTCTGGACGCCGTCCGACACCTACACCGAATACCGCGACATCATGTTCGCCTACCGGGACACCTCGAAGGAGGTGACGCGCGTTTCAAATCGAATCTGGAGCATCTGCAGCCGCAAAGGATACAAGCTTCCGATCAGGGGCGGGAAGGCGAAGACCGACACGCTGCGCGCGACAATCAAGGAGACGAACATCACGGGATTCGCCAAGGAACAGCTCGAGATGTTGCTCGATGACCACGACAGACTCTTCAAGAGGAAGGAGGAACTCTCTCAGAAGATTGCCGAGATCGTCCTCTCCAATCCCCGGATGCTGAAACTCATGCAGCTCCAGGGCGTGAACTACAAGGGAGCCTTCGCGCTTGAGGCCGCCGTTGAGGATCCTCGCAGATTCTCGAAAGCATCGAAGCTCGCGGCCTACGGAGGATTCTCCCCGATCGTCGATTCCAGCGGCGACGAGGAGGAACGTGCAAAGAAGCACGGTGGGTTGAAGAAGCCTCTCGACGGAGAGGGACGACAAGACGTGAAGTTCTTCTTCACGGAAGCCGGGCAAAGCGTCCTGACGTCATGCGCCAACTCAAAGCTAGGCAAGTGGGGCTGGGCGATGATCAACCGCGGGAAACCGCGCAACAAGGTCGCCTGCGCAATCGGACGGAAGCTTCTCACCTACGGATGGCACATCCTCCGAGGAGATCCCACGCCAAATCGAGACAGCGAGGCCTTCTTCAAACGGAAGATGCGAACCTTTCACCAGACGATAAGCGCCAAGCGCATGCACGAACTCGGCTACGGAACGCGAGACGAGTTCGCAAACGCCCAGGCGTCGTTGATTTACGGAATCCTTCCCAAGGCAGAGGGGAAAGCGGAAGGCTAAAAGGGGCGCGCGCCCGATTCGCTCGTCGGGTGGCGCGCGCCAGAATCCTCAGGCAACGCTGGGGCGTCGCCCCAGCCCCCATCAGGGGAACGCGTTCCCCTGAACCCCAAACGCGCGGCCGAATACGTCCGCGCTATTCGCGGTTACGCTCAGGGCTCACTTTCAAGTAAAGTTTTTTCACTTCCCCCCTTGACGCAATACATACTTGACCCTGTTGACACACAGCGCTCGGCCACTCTCCCCGCTTCCTCATTACATGTTAAACCCCTTCAGGACAACCCAACAGGCACTAACTGATGCCGCATGTTCTAAGGTCGAAATCTTCGACCTTAGAACTGTCAGGCCCTTCCGCAGAAGTTACACCTTCTCCACCAATTTCGCCAACTCGGCGCGGAGGCGCGCGGCCTCGGCTTCGTCCCCATTCATGACGGCGTATTCAAGCAATGCATCCAGCCGCTTGATTTCCTCAATCGTTTCGTCTCTCTGTGGCATCGCCATTTGTGCAACCTTCTACTGTGCCACTCCTAATGTCACAGGGGTCGGCAACTGTTGAGGCCCTTCTGTAGAAGCTAGCCTCTTGCCCACTTCCGCAAACAGTTTATCGTACATAGCGCGCCCTATCTTCAATTGCTTCATTATTTTTTCACGATGCAACCCTTGAGAACTAGGAACTGCCTCCAGAACATGCTTCACAGCAAACACGAACTTCCGTTGACTCGGCGAAAGCCGCCGCATGTTTTTGCACATCCTATGTTTCCTCTCCGCCGCCACTCCCCCTCGGTCAAGCCAGGCGACCATCGCCTCAACGCTACCGTACCTCATGCAACGCCCCCTTCCTTTTGGATGCGCTTATTGAGTAGCCTCTGGAACGAGGCGGCATAACTATCGATAATTTTTTACATCTCATTTCG
This sequence comes from Kiritimatiellia bacterium, assembly GCA_017547265.1. The sequence continues at coordinate 2,268 of JAFYQC010000027.1, forward strand.
CACCGCTCTTGGGGTTAGCACCCCTCCACGGCGCGAATATCATCCCATGTATCAGAGTAAAGACAAAATTTCGCCGGTTCACTCTGACGGAGAAAAGCAGAAAAACCCAGCAAACGCCGGGGTTTTCGATATGAAAATAGAGTAGAGTTAATTACTACCGCTACTTCAGATTCTTGTATGCGTCGGCCAAGACCTTTGAAGCGGAATAGCCTTTATTCTGCCCTTCCGCGTTTTTCGCCTTGTCCCACTTCGCCTTGTTCTCGTTCCAGCATTGAATAGCAAGTGCATAGAGGCGGCTTTCATCTCCGTTATAGCGCATCTTCACAAGAAAACGTCCGAACCTCTTTAACTGCTTTTTCATAAACTCGGTCTTTGGCCCCATGCCTCCTACGCCACGTTTAGATTGCTGCGGCCTGCGCAGTCTTGAACTCTTGACCTCTCTCCGCAACTCATTTGCCCCTTGCGCATCAAAACCATGTACAACTGCGGAAATCGGGCACTCTTGGGATTTCTTGCCCAGCTGCTCAATCAACTCTTTAACAATATGCGCCATATCTACATTTGAACTATCAACATCGCGTGGCTTTTGTAATCTTTCCTTTTCCTCGGACTGAGTTTTAGCGTTACATTGACGCGCCGTCCTCATTTCTAACCGATAACACGCCTTTGAAAGTGCATCGACAGCCTTACGGCCAGCATCTTTGTATAACTTGGCGGAGGCCATCGCTTTCTCATGGCTCCACTGATTGCGATGGTCAAAGTATCCAAGGAACATGTTTACAATAGACTTAAAATTGTATATTGCATCAATCAACTCATTGCTATCATCCAGTATGGCAACGCGGGGGATATCTTCAAGCGCAGCAAAAAGCTCACATATGCAACACGACATAAAATTGCGCGTATCGGACTCAAGAGCGAACATGTCTAACTGCGCGAATCTAAATAAATTCACCATGTCATCAATCAGTTCCTTGCCTTCTTTGCTGATATTGTCAGAAAGCGGTAACGCAACAACCGTCTTACCCTTAAACGATGGAAGCGATTGATATATATGTACCGTCAACCAACAAGCCGAATTGTAGGCCATAAATGTCGCCATCCACGGCAGGTCTCGCATCACGGATTCTCCGTGCTTTTGAAAAAGACCTCTTGCGACTCCCAGCAAAGAACAGATCAATTGATGATTTGACAAAAGCCGTTTTCCATCGCTTAGCGTTGTTGGGCCAACTTCCCAATTGGACGGCAGCCAATCTTTCTGCCGTGGGGCAAGTTTGAGCATTTCAAAGGCGTCATACTTCTCGTCAAGTTCACTTATGAAATCCTTAACACCAAGAGAGAACAATCTATGCACCCTTGTACATTCGATTCGGAAAGGCGAATTGCTGTCAGCATCATCTATTTTCTCAACACCATATTTTTCGCACAGCGCTTTGTACGCAAAAAAAGCTGCTGCCGCGCGCCGCATCCCAGAACCAAACAAACAACACCACTCGCGATGGAAAAACTTCGCCGCGACATCATTGAACAGTTTAATAGGCTCTCGCAAGGCACTCCACTTGCTATTTGTACCTTCTAAGTATGCACTATAGACATAATAATCAGCACGAAGCAAATCAATTGTTTCTGACAAGGGACCTAAACTCATGCTGTCATTCTGAAATACGACCACATCGCGCCCATTTTTCTTTTCTGCTCGCCAATGCGTCAGCCTCTCGGAAAGACTTTCTATCTCATGAATGGCATCATTGATTTTCATCAACTCGCCGGCGAATTCTTCTGCTGCACCTATGCTATCTATGCCCAGCAGTTGCAACGACTCGATGAAATCATTGTCAAACTCATCTTTCTCGCTCAGAATTTGCCATGAAAAAGTCCGGGCAATTGAATGTAATGCCGACAACTTCTTTTCGTCAACAGAAATATCTTCGCGAGGAAACTCGGGTTCGTAAATAAACTCAACATTCATTTGACAGCCTATATACTGTTTCCCATTGAATTCATGCCAAGCTTCCTATGCCGAGCTTCTTGAGCGAGACAAACCCTCTACCTTCCGCACTTTCCTGCGAGCCCAGAATCAAGTGATCGATGATAGGGATTCCGACTATGCGCCCCGCATCAACAAGCCGTTCCGTCAGACGGATGTCATCCCTGCCCGGCGTTGGATCACCAGAAGGATGGTTATGTGCGACAATGATCGCATGGGCACCCCATCGTATCGCCGCTTTGAACACTTCACGCGGATGTGCCAGCACCTGATCGACTAGCCCATATGTGACACGCAATGGCGCCGTGCATAGTGGACGGTTCTTTGTGTCGAGCGGTAGAACATAGAAACCTTCCTGCTCCTCGCCCAAGAACGCCGCCTCGCGAAATATGCGATAGGAATCTTCCGGATTAGTGATCCTGACCTTCCGAATGTCCTCGCCATCCAATTCATATCCGCGACGCACAAGCTCAAACGCCGCCGCAAGTTCCAGCATCTTCAACTGTCCAACGCCTTTTATCTTCCGATCGGAATGACGCTTGTTGTAATCGCGGATGTGACGCTCCAGGGTTCGCCAGTCGCTTTTAACAAGCTCCGACACGGATCCAAACGCATCGAGAAGCCGCCTCGCCGTCTCCAGCACATTACACCCAGACGCCCCTGTGCGCAGCAGAATCGCCAACAGTGCCTCCGGTTTCAATTCAGACGGCGAGACAGCATCACGCAGTTGCTCGCGTGGCTTTACCTTGTCGGATAGCTGCTTGAAGTCGCTTGCCATTCAACACCCCTTCTATGCGCTCCAGCGCCCGTAATAGGGCGAAGGCACTACAGGATAGACCTCATACACATGACGATAGACTGCTTCGGTTTTGGCATTAATCTCCGACTCGGAATACGCGCCCGGAAGTCCCGTAGCATCGGCAAACAGGAAGTCATATATCTGCCGCCAAACGCCGTCGCGCGTACTTTCCTTGTCGCGCCAGTGGTCAATCTTGAGTTTCTCCGCCTTCAACGCCGCAAGAAGTTCTTTTGCAACCGACTTCACCTCCTCAGTCTCGGACTTCGAAAGCGTCGGCTTCTTCAACAAGTCGTATATCGCCAGCGTTTCTTCGTCCAGACCTTCCCGCACGGCGCGATCTTCCTCTGCGGACATCTCCTCTATGAACTTTAAAAGAGCCTCGAACGTCTGCTCTATCGTCAGTCGATTCTTCTCACTGTTGTAAGCGGCGACGATCTCCTCATATCTCCGCTGGAAGTCCGTGCGCAGCGGATTTCGGGCAAGAAGCGCGGCAAGTTTCGCCTCGACCGTCGCCTTGACGGACTGCACGGCGGTACGCTTTGACCGCGAAACTGCAAACTCCTGTCTAAGCCGTTCGAAGTCAATTCTGCTGATGTCGTATGGTGCGTGCTCGTCGCTTACGGCCCCCTGCGGCACAATCGCCTCGTCCACTATTTTATGCAGTTCACGCATGATGTCCGAGATGTCGGCATCTTCCTTCCCCTGCTGCAAGCTCATGTAGACAACTCTGATCGCCGCATATTCGCCGCGATAGCGGTTCACGCCCGCGAACGTGATGCACGCCTTGAACTTGGCGAAGCACGCACGGCACAGCACCTCGAAACGCTTGCGCGTCTCGTCGTTCTCGTTCGCAGCTTCCTTCGCCGCGTTTATGGCTGCATTCTTCGCAAAACCGTCTTCTTCCATGATCGCCGCAAGCGAAGCACCGTGCGCTTCCAGCCATTCCGACACCAGCCGAATCGCCTCGTCGAGTTCCACCAGCAATTCTTCCTCCGGCTTCACGGGATCGGTCTCGCCACCTTCCGTGCCCGACCCACCGGAACCTCCTGCAAAAGTCGCCAATGCCTGACGCAGATTCCTGAGGATGCCGCAGTAATCTACGATCAGCCCATTGTTCTTGCCCTCGTTCACGCGGTTCGCACGAGCGATAGCCTGCATGAGCGTATGCGCCTTAAGCGGCTTGTCGAGATATAGCGTTCCAAGAGACGGCACGTCAAATCCCGTAAGCCACATCGCACAAACGATGGCAATGCGGAACGGATGCTCCTCGGCCTTGAACGCCTCGTCAACGTCCATGCGCTCTCGCCCCACATACTCTAGCTTGGACTTGAACGCCTCCGGCAGACTCATCCCCTCCTTCATCACCTTCCGGTGTGGCAGAATGTCCAGTCCCCATTTTGCGAATTTCTCGTCCTCGTTCTGCTCTTCGCTGACGATTACGGCCTTGACCGTCTCCTTCATCCACGCGACCTTACGTCGCAGGAACTGCTCTTCCTGCTCGTCCTCCGTCTCGTATAGCTTCGCCTCCAGCGCCTTTGTCTCTTCGTCCCAATACTTCGAGATAAGGTTGTACATCCTAACGCATGTGATCTTGTCGATGCAGACGAACATCGCCTTGCCGTTCTCCCATGACGTAGAATAATGGCGCACGAAGTCGCGAGCGATTTGGTCGAGGCGTTTTTCCGCAGTAATGACATGGTAGTCGCGCTTCAACTCGGACTCTAGCTTCTCAGCGACATCGACGTTCTCCGCCTCGAAAGTCGCCAGCTTCTCGGCAATCTTCTCGTTGATGTCCTTCGTAGCAACGTTCAGCTTTTCGCCCCGCGCATCATAGTAGAGCGGCACGGTCGCGCCGTCGTCAACCGCCCGCTGGAAGTCGTATCTGGACACGTAGTCCCCAAACACCTGCTTCGTCAATTCGTCGCCCTTGAATAGCGGCGTTCCAGTGAACCCGATATACCCCGCATTCGGCAGGGCGTTGCGCATGTTGAGCGCCAAAAGCCCGTATTGCGTCCTATGTGCCTCGTCGGAAATCACGATCACATCATCGCGCATAGTGTACGCCTCGCCTGGACGCACCTCTTCATTGAACTTCTGGATGAGCGAGAAGATATGGCTCTTGTGCTGGCAAAGTAGCGACTTCAGGTGCGCGCAGCTTGCGGCTCTGCACTCATCCTTGTCGTTGTCAACAATGCCACACCCAGCGAAGGTCTTGTAAATCTGCGTGTCGAGTTCGTCGCGGTCTGTCAAAACCAGGAACGTGAAGTTGCCACCAACTTTGCGATGCACCTTGCGCGTGAAATACACCATCGAATAGCTCTTACCCGATCCCTGCGTGTGCCAAAAGACGCCCAGCTTGCCATCCGTTGACTTGCGGTTTTTCACCGCTTCTACCGCACGGTTCACGCCGAGGAACTGGTGGTTACGGGCGAGAATCTTTGCAACTCCACCCGCCGATTCATCATAGACGATGAAATTCTCGAAGAGATCGAGCAGGTTCGCCTTGGAGCACGTCCCCTTCAGCAAGGTCTCCATATCCACCGCCCCCGGTTCATCTTCGGAAAGGCGCTTCCAGGCATGAAAGAACTTGAACTTGGCAGAGTGGGTGCCGATCTTCGCGTCGATACCGTTTGCCAGAATCACGAATGCGTTAAAATGGAAAATCTGCGGCACGACCTTACGGTAATCGCAGAAGTTGTCACGATAGGCAATGGAGATGTCCTTCGTGACGTTCTTCAGCTCCATGAAGACAAGCGGTACACCATTCACGAATCCGACGACATCTGCACGGCGGCGACGGCCGAGCGAACCGCGCAACCACAACTCGCGCACGCAAAGGAAGTGGTTGTTCGTTGGCGTATCAAAGTCAAAGACGCGCAGATGAACTTTCTTCTTTGAGCCATCCGCGGCCGTAAAGCGGACGGGAATGCCGTCGAGCAAAAGCTTGTATTTCTCGCGGTTAAGGGAATCGAGGCTCGCGGCGACATCTGCCGCGGCAAGAATGCGGACACCATCTTCATAGGCCCCAGCAGGGAGCCCCGGATTGAGCCTTTCAAGTGCAGGACGCAAATAACGCACCAGCAGCACCTCGCCCTCGTCAACGCGCCCCAGCGTCCCCGCCGCACCGAAAACCTCCTGCATGGCATAGACGCACTCATCCCAGCCGAGCGTCCCGACCAGATACTCCGCCGTTGTCTTCTGCACCAGATTGTCTTCGGTGTAAGGGTTCATGGCGACTCCTATAAACTAAGGCAAAAAGAAGACTATATCTGCTTTGCCGCGTTTCTTGGCTTTTTCCATAGACGCGATTTTCCCGTCAGCACACGCTTTTTCAATTAGCAGCTTCCAACCTTTGGGCGAAAGATACCCATCTGGATCGACAGCCTTGCGAAGTGCCTTTTCTGTATAGCTCTTTTTTGCAAGCGCGGCAATGAGTTCTGAAAGAAGCGCAGAATAAATGCCACAATTCTCTTCTGTGGCATAAGGCACAGTGGGCTCAGAAACCTTCTTGAACTCCCCGTCAACTGTCTTTGATTCACTTGCCGTATAGTCGAACAACGACGGCTGCATCGCAGGATTCGCTTTCAATGCAGCATCATTTGCCTTCTTAATCATTGATAGCAACAAATCGGTGGCCGTCCATGCAATGCCGCCCTTCCTAACGAGTTGCGCACACCCCTCGACACGCGTATTCCCCATGTAGACATAGACCGGACGATGTTCTGGACGCTTCAACTCTTCCACCGCCCCAGCCCACGTTCCACCTTTTGTATCCGATTGCGCCACAAACGCGTAGTCAGCCATTGCATATATGTACTTGTTGCGATCCATAGCGTTAATCGGAGTAAAGCGTTCTTCTGGATCGACAGCAGAAAACAGTAAAACGTTTCCGGCGCCAATGGCCTCGCGATTCTCACGCATAAGACATGTCTTCAATAGATCGCCTGGCAATGCCGCAATAACGCTCCCGCCGCACTCAAACGCCGAACGCATCGAAGTCTGATCCGCGCCTCTTGCTCCACCAGACACAATCGGCATATGCGCGTCAACACATTCGCAAACAACACGCCGGATTGCATCGGAAGCCTCATCAGAAATATTGCGCGACCCAACAAATGCCATCCCCCCTCCGGCGAAAAGATCGGCATTGCCAACATAGTACAAAACTGCCGGCGCCTTTCCCTTCAGATACTGCTTCATTCGTGCTGGATACAGTCCGTCGCCACGCCCAACTGGACGCACTCCATGCTGTGCCCACCGATTCAAAGACATGGACAAGGCAAAGCCCCTGTCCAACAATGCCTTAACCCTTTCTGCTGACGCTGGCTCCTTCAGACGGGAATTCTCCTGCGGCATTGCGCACACCTCTTCAACAAGCCCGGCGTCATGCAACAAGTCCCCAGGTCTCTTGCCCAATGCGTTCAACGATTGCGCGAATGCATTGTACTGCGGCAATGTCAGAACGTGCGACTCGCTTTCTGGCGAGCCCAGGGTCCCGCACAAAAGCAAAATCGCCTGAGTATCGGATGAAACATCAAAGTCGTTGTTAATCATTTCAATCTCCTCCTCCCGAAGAATCGGCTAATGCAAACGGCACAACGGCGGACGCTCCCGCTTTTAGCAATATTGCAGCAGCGATGGTAAAAGTCCACTTAGAATCCACCATGTCGTCAACCAACAGACAGGTTCCTGACGGCACCGCTCCGACAATTTCAAACGCCCCTATTAAATTGTTCTGCTGGAATGCGGAATTCTCCATCTCCTTCTGCGGTGGCGTGTCCTTTGTCTTTCGAAGAACCTCGACAAATGGCAACGAGAGCCTATCTGCAAGCCGCCGCGCAAAGTCAGGCACAAGCGTAGGCGTACGCCGCGAAGGTATGCACGTCACCCACTCCAGTCTCTGATCTGGCAGCCATCTGCCAAGGAGTTCAACGCTTGCGTCAACAAGCTGTTCGCTGAAATGCGGTGGAGACGCCCGATATTTTCCTTCCGGAACAAGCCGCCCGAGTCCACCTGCACCATACACCGACAAAGCCCTCCCCTCGCACATGAGAAGTTCAGTCGGTATATTCTTTTTCGGTTCAATACCAAATGCCGCTGCCGCCGTTGCAGCATCGGCCCATTGCTTCCTTGGCGCTATTGGCAAATCCGACTTGTTTAGGAACTCAGCCGCCTTTTGTGCAAGGTCTGGATCACAAGCTGTTGGCAATGCCTCGTCTGGACAGCAATTGCAGCACCGCTTACATAACGATTCCTCAGCAGGACTGTCCAACTCCCGACAAAGGAAATTCATCAGGCAATCACGCGAGCGTACATACTCGTCCATGCGCGCCATCTCTTCATGCCGTATATCGGTCAGTCTCTGTATATTTTCCCGAGGAAGACGGTACTGTGAGAGCAACGGCGTTGCAACAAACATTGACTTCACCTTGACCACAGGAGAAGGCACCTCCGAC
>JAFYQC010000294.1 GCA_017547265.1 Kiritimatiellia bacterium
CCTCGACGCAGGCCCATTTTCTACATCCCTGTGCCGCGCCGATTTTAGCCGCAACTTCCGGATATTTATCAAATAGCGCAGTCTTTACTTCACGCTCGAAATCGGTGAGTCCATCCGAGTGTGTAACGCCAAAATAACCGCCTGGCCTGCTGGGTAACGCAACATATCGACGCGCCGCTTCGTCAAGCAACCCCTCACGAATCGCCACGACGACAAGAACCGCCTCGGCTTCCCACCAATGCGCATCAATCGTAAAAATCGGCAGCAACCGACCAAAGTCAAGACCTGTTGCCGGCAATGGCCACGGAGGCGATTCCTTAGGTAAAACCAGAGGGAAGCAGATTTTCTTGCCCCGCGCCAACCTTGGCTCGTCATTACATGGCAAGGATAGCGACGGAAATCCTGTGTCAACAGCATAAGCAAGCGCAGCAAACACTTCATGACGGCAACCAGCTTTCCCCGCCATATCCAATATGCGCTCAAGCGCACCCCGATCTTCGCAGTGATCACAACCGCCAACAAGCGATAGCCAATTCTCTGCCAAAAGCGCCGTAGCGTATGCGTAATTCCCCTCGCCAGCATACACTTCTGCCAGTTTTTCAATCAAGCAACTCCCGCTGTTCCATTCTTCGCACTCCGGCCCACGAACAAACTTCCATGATTCAAGAAGGAACGACTTCGCCTCTTCTCTCCTGCCTAGGCGGCACAAGTCATCCGCACAATCGCACCAACTTTCGGTCTTGGCGGCAAATCGCTTACGCAACACGAACGCATCTTCCCCTCGGCGCACGCGCCAATAGGCATCGCAAGCATCGGCAACCGTGAAACAAAGATCGTGGAAATTACTTTCTTCTACAAATGCGTTATCGTCCAGCCTTGATTTCAAGAGATCGCCAACCTCGCCCCACACTTTTTCCTTGTGCGCATGTGCCTTTGGCCCTTCCCAAAATTCATCGTAGATCAGACGGGGAGACACAAAATATCGACACGGCACTCTGGCATCATGTGCAAACAACAACTTGTCCTTGTCCGACATGTCGCTCGCATTCATCGCATCAATCGCAATACGAGACATCTCGTCAATCAAATCACACAACTCACCACCGTATGGTTCTATGATGAAATCGTCATCTGTTGCGGCGCACGCCTCGTCCAAGAGACTCAACACACCCTTCACATCGCCGCTTTTGTGGCACTCGACAATCTTTTCGAGAAAGCCATTGAAAACCGCAAGAGACGCCGCGCGCTTCTCCTCCAGCCATCGCGACAGCTCGCGTTCCTTGGCCGCACGCTCCTCGAGTATTTTCTTCTCGCGTTCCAATATTCTTGCCTTGACCTCATCCAATGCTTTTTTGGCCGATTGCCACAACTCGCTGTCCGCAGGACTTTCCGGAATCGACACTCCTTTGCCAAGTTGCCTTGAAGCGTAAACAATTGTCGCCACCGCGTGCTTGCAGCGATGCCCCACCGGACACGAACATTCCGATTCGAGACCGCCGTCCTCGCCAATAAAAACGCGAACATGGTATTCTTTCGTTCCGCTCACCTTCGCAACGACGCCCTGACCTTCAACAAAAGAAAGACCTTCCACCTTCTCCAGGTAGCCATACGCGCGGCCGACCATCTTCGGGTCGGTCCAGGCGAACAGACTTTCATCTGTTGCGGCGGACAGCAGGTTCTTTAGCTTTTCATCCATTTTGCTTCTGCGCGTAATACGGCCTTATTCCACATCCCTTCATTTGACACCATCTACTGCGGACTCGATGTCGGCGATGCTCGGAAGGTCGCTTGCGATTTCCTTCGGCAGAATCTCGCTAATGCGATATTCGGAAACGCCGATTGGCTGCTGCGACGACTCAAGCGCCCACTTGACCATCGTGTTGTCCTTAGTCTTGCAGACGAGAAGACCGATGGTCGGCTCGTGCGTCGGCTTCTTGAGGATGTGATTGACCGCAGAGACATAAAGCCCCAACTGACCAAGGTGGTCCGCCTCGAACTCCCCGGCCTTAACCTCCACCACGACATATCGGTTGAGGTTCATGTTGAAAAAGAGCAAGTCGGCTATTACCTCTTTCGTCCCAACTTGCAGATGGTATTCGCGGCCGACGAGCATGAACCCCTGCCCTAGTTCCAGAAGGAACTTCTCGATATGCGCCATCATCGCGTCCTTCAATTCCTTTTCGCGATACTTGGGCGTGAGCGCAATAAAGTCAAAACAGTACGGATCCTTCGTCATCTCTTGTGCGAGGTCGCTGTCTATCGCAGGCAAGGCGACCGCGAAATTCGTCACCGCCTTGCCCTGCCGAAGATGAAGTTGCGTGTCGATAAAATGCAGCAGGACGGCGCGGCTCCATCCATTCTTGACAATCTCATTGACGTAAAAAAACGCTGCCGCTTGATTGGTGCGGAACTTGTCAATTAGCACAATATGATGTCGCCACGGCACCGAGAAGATGAGTTGGGCTACAGTCGGACAGACTTCTTCAAAGTTCATCACATACGATTTTGCACCAACTTGGTGCAAACTTTGGCCACCAACTTGGTGTCCAATTTGTTTTACCGTCAAAGAATTATCCTCCGTCGATTGGCCACCAACTTGGCGACCAATTGGTGCCTCGGCATACAACTTGAAGAAAAGG
>JAFYQC010000295.1 GCA_017547265.1 Kiritimatiellia bacterium
ATAGCGGACCGAAGATTTCCGAGGCCGACCTCGCAGGAAAGGTCGTGATGGTCGACCAGTGGGGGATCAACTGTCCGCCGTGCCGTGCGCTTCTCCCGGCAATGCAGAAGCTCTGGAATGCAAACAAGTCGAAGCCGTTCATCCTGATAGGCGCCCATTGCCAGGGCGACAGGCCGAAGGAAATACAGGCGCTCGTGGACGCGAACAAGCTCACGTACCCGATTTACGACTGGGCGGGGCTTGCGGATCCCCCGTCCAGCGGCGGCGGGCTTCCGTTTATGTATGTTGTCGACCATCGTGGCAAGGTCGTCTATTCCGGGCGCAATCACGACGAGGCCGAGGCGGCGGTGCAGAAGGCGATTGCGGCAATCGGTGCGATGCCAGCCCTATGCGGTGGAGTCTCGCTTCAGGCGTTTAAGTCGATGGAAAAGAGTCTCGTCCTCGGGAAGTCCGTCAAAGCGCAGGTCAAGCAACTCAACGCGGCGGTGAAGAAGGGCGAGGCGAAGAGTGCGACGGCCGTCCAGCAGAAGCAGGCCGAGGAGGCGAAGGCGATTCTCGCCGCGATAGAAGAGGCGAAGACCGATGTTAAGATCGAGATCGAGTCTAAACGCGAGTCCGACCCCGAGGAGGCCTACAAGCTTGCAAAGGCGTATGTCGCGACCTTCCCGGCGGAAGGTGCGGAACTCAAGGCGCAACTTCCCGACATGGCTGCCAAGGTCAAGGAGCGCAAGGCGGCAAAATAGGCTCTACTTGCCATTATGCGCTGATTGCGGTATAATGTTCGCCAACAGATGACAAGCAACGACGAGTATGTGATTCAGATTCTGGTCGAAAGGGGCTTCTTGACCCAAGACCAGGTGGATGCGGCCGCGAAGTCGATGAAGGCCGAGAACGAGACGACTCTTGACGTCCTCGTCTCGGGCGGCACAATCGGCGAGGACGAGGTCCTCGGCACGGTAGCGGACCAGTTTGGTCTCAAGTACTGCCACGTAAATGCCGACGCGATCAACCCAGAAGTGGTCAAGACGATCCCCGCCGACATCGCGAAGAAGTACGGTGTGGTGCCGGTTGTAGCCGACGAAGATTCGATTACGGTCGCTCTCTCCGATCCGATGGGCTACGATGCGATCGACTCGCTTCGCTACGTTCTCCACGGTCTCGACGTCCAGGCGGTGATAGCGCCGCGCACCGAGGTTCGCGCCGCCATGGCGAAGATCTACGCCGAGGAGGAGAACGCCGACGTTCAGACTCGCGGCGAAGACGACGGCTCCGCAGATGACGATATTAACGATGACTCTGCTGTCGTCAAGCTCGCCAACCTCATCATCACGACGGCGATCAAGATGAAGGCGTCCGATATTCACATCGAGCCGATGGAGAAGGAGTTCCGCGTCCGCTACCGTATCGACGGCGCGCTCCGCAAGATGGACTCGCCGCCGAAGCGCCTGCAGGGCGCGATCATCTCGCGCATCAAGATCATGTCGAAGATGAAGATCTCCGAGAAGCGCATCCCGCAGGATGGCCGAATCCAGATCACCGTTGGCGGCAAGGACCTTGACCTGCGCGTTTCCTCGGTGCCTACGAACCATGGCGAGTCGATCGTCATGCGAATCCTCGACAAGTCGAATCTTTCGCTTGGTCTCCCGCAGCTCGGCTTTCTTACCGACGACCAGGCGACGTTCGAGCGCCTCATCAAGCTTCCTGACGGTGTCGTGCTTGTTACTGGGCCTACGGGTTCTGGAAAGACGACTACGCTTTACGCCTGCCTTGGGCAGATCAACACCCCGGACAAGAAGCTCATCACTGTCGAAGACCCTGTCGAATACCAGATGTCTGGCATCAACCAGGTGCAGGTCAACAAGGACGTCGGTCTCGACTTCTCGGCGGCGCTCCGCTCGATTCTGCGTCAGGCGCCCAACATCGTCATGATCGGCGAGATTCGTGACGCCGAGACGGCCGACATCGCGATGGAAGCCGCGCTTACTGGCCACCTTGTGTTTTCGACTCTGCACACTAATGACGCGCCTTCGGCCGTCACACGTCTTCTCGATATTGGCATTAAGCCGTTCCTCGTCGCCTCAGCGCTCCGCGCCGCGATGGCCCAGCGACTCGTCCGCGCAATCTGCGAGAAGTGCAAGGAGTCGTACACGCCGACCGAGCGCGAGCTAAAGATGCTCGGCACGCTTTCGAAGACGGTGCCAGAGCGCATGTACCATGGCGCGGGCTGCGACAAGTGCGGGCGTTCCGGCTACAAGGGACGAAAGGGCATCTTCGAGATATTTAAGGTCGACGACACGATTCAGCGACTCATCTTCGACCACGCGCCTGCGACGCTTCTTCGCCAGCGCGCCCGCGAGATGGGCATGCGTACGCTCCGTGAGGACGGCATGCTCAAGGTCGCGAGCGGCATGACGAGCTTGCAGGAAGTCCTGCGCGTCACGATGGGCGACGCGGATTGATGAGGGGTCAGTAGTTAGGGGTCAGGAGTCAGGGGTCAGTAGTTGGAGTTCAGAGTTGGAGTTGGAGAGAGGTAGGAGAGATTTTTGTTAGGAGTCAGGAGTCAGGGGTCAGTAGTTAGGGGTCAGGAGTCAGTAGTTAGGAGTCAGTAAGCAGTAGTCAGGAGTCAGTAAGTTAAGAAAGGAAGATTTGAGATGGACGTACATATGAACGAGATTCTTCAGGCTACCATCGACGAAGTTGGTTCCTACCTTCATATCCTTGCGCGCATGCCGCCGGAGCTCCGCGTCCACGGCGAGCTGTGCCCGCTCTCCGATGAGGCGCTGACCGAGGAGGATTCCTACAATCTCGTGAGGGAGATTTCGACCGACGAGCAGATGGAGGAAGTCGAGAAGAACGGTGGCGCGGACTTCGCCCTTGCGCACCCCGACGGAACGCGTTTCCGTGTCTCGGTGTTCAAGGAAAGGAAGCGCTACGGCGCGGTTCTCCGCCAGATTCCGTCGACGCTCCTCACGCTTGAGCAGATCGGCATTCCGCCTACCGTCAAGGAGCTTCTCTTCAAGCCGCGTGGTCTCATCCTCGTCACGGGCCCTACGGGTTCCGGTAAGTCGACGACGCTCGCCTCGATGCTCAACGTCATCAACCACGAGCGCGGCGTCCACATCATCACGATTGAAGACCCGATCGAATTCTACCATACGTCCGCGAAATCGCTCATCACGCAGCGCGAAGTTGGCGACGACGTGCCGAGCTTCGCTGAGGCGATCCGCCGCGCGCTCCGTCAGGACCCTGACGTGATTCTCGTCGGCAAAATGCGCGACCTTGAGACGATCGCGGCCGCCATTACCGCCGCTGAAACGGGCCACTTGGTCTTCGGAACCCTG
>JAFYQC010000296.1 GCA_017547265.1 Kiritimatiellia bacterium
GACATTGACGGTCGCGGGACAGACGTTCACAGTCGTGCAGACCGGCGTCGATGTCAGTCTTTCTCCCGAAGTGATAAAAATGGGTTCAACTGTTGATATTATACAGGTGACGGTTACTGCATTGGCGGGCACCGCTTGGAATGTGACGGCAAATGATCCGTGGATTTCGGTTATTGACAAAGATCATGGCTATGGTGACTATGTGCTGACGCTTGCAGTCAACGACAACCCAAGTTTTATGAGGCGCACAGGAACTGTTACAGTTGGAACGGCGACATTGACGATAGTGCAAGAGGGCGACGCTAACGCCGAACTTGTCATCACACCCGAACACGCCGACGCGAGCCCAAGTGGTGCGTATGGCAATGTGGCTGTATATGCGACGCCAGATGCGCCTTGGACTGCTGAATCGCTTACATCGTGGTTGACGATTTCTGAGGGTGCGAGTGGCGCGGGCAATGGCAACATTAAGTACGTCGCATCTCCGAATCCGACGCTTGAAGAGCGTGAAGGAGCTATAATGATTATGCCGCCTGTCGTGACGCCAAGTCTTGACCTTATGAAAGGTCTGGTGTGCTGGATTCCTACACAGGACAATGTAGAAGGAAATGAGATTCGATCTGTAACAAAGTCATTCAATACGAAATTTGACGGAAGTTTCTCAAGTTATGTCAAAGGAGGAATGCTTGAGCCGCAGGATAGTAACGATTTGGCTATTTCGTTCCATTTCAGGGTTGACGATGTTGAGACGGTCAATCGCCTCTTGTCTTTGTTGGACGGTGATGGTACACGCGGAGATCAATATCTTTATCTGACATCGTCTGGTGAGATAGTTTTTACTGGATACCATTGTACCATTCGTGGAGAATATGCGTTTGAGCCGAATGTTGAATATGTGGTGGTGCTTAATCAGTCCGCTGATGGAATTGCCAGTTTGAACGTTGGCGTTGTTGGCGGTGAAATGACAAGGATTGGTGAAACATCAAGTGAGATGATTTTCGATGTTGAACGTCAAAGGGGTGTGGATAACATCAGATTTGGTACTTCAAAGTTGCCAACGGAAGGCAATTTGCAAGGCGGATACATCAACAACTTCATGCTGTGGAATCGCGGGCTAACCGACGATGAAATCACATCGCTTGTGAACCTTCCGGCAACACAGCTGGAAGCTTCGCAACCTGGCATGCCGGATGGAGTGAAGTTTAACTTCTTCTCCCTTGGCGGCAATGTGATGGGCGCGAATGAAAAAGGTGATGCAATCAAGCAGTATGGTGTTGTTGCGACAAACTGGACTGAATCGGCTGACCGATATGGCATCAAGTATAGGGGCATGGCGAATACAGGAGCTGGAAGAATCGTATTTGACGATTTTGGCTCGTTGTTTGAAGCGTCATGTGTGACGAACAATGGAACAACATTAAGTTATACGAGTGGCACATATTCATATAAAAAAGGTTATTATTATTTACCTTATCCAATATCAGTAGCGGCTAATGAGAATGCAACGTATTGTTGCTGGGCGTATTTTGACACGCTGCCATCGGAAGGATGTGCTTTAATATTCAATAGGCGCATAACTTCTGGATCAGGTGTAGATTACAAAAACAAGACAGTAAACACCTATTATACGGATAATCAAATATTAGAACTGTTTGTGTTGCCAGATGGCAGTTTTGGATTAGTGCAGAACAATGCGACAAACATCTTCTCGGCGGTAACAATATCCGCAAGAGAATGGTTTTTGATTTCATTAGTTGGCAAAGATAAGAAGTCGATAGCTTTATATGTTAATGATGTTGAAATTGGTAATGTTAATTCTGCTCAATCCTTTGGATGGATGCCGCCGACCGACCAAAGGTATTATTATGACGAAGATTATTGTTATTATGGTGGGTCTATTGTCCCCACGGTCATTCGTATGAGCGTCGGCGGATGGGATGGCGCAATTGATGAAATGGCGTTTTACAACGAGGCGCTGAGCGCATCGCAAATAAAGGCAATCTACGAAACAGGTAAGCCGCACATCGTATATCATACTGTATCGCAAGGGATACAAGAGGCAAAGTTGAGTGAGACGAATAAGGTAATTGCTGCGGATGGTGGCAACTATTGGGTGCAACTGACTTTGGCACAGCGTGTGAATTGGGAAGCAGTAGAGAATTGTGATTGGTTGCATGTCACGTCTGGCACTGAGGGCGCAGGGTCTGCAACTATTGCGTGGACGGCAGATTCCAATCCGACTGTTACTAACCGCTGGGGGTAGATGACAATTGGGGGGATTACATACATTGTCGAGCAGGAAGGGCTTGCCGCAGCCGTGATATGCGATCAGACATTCTTCGACGATGTACAGAGTGATTGGGGTAGTATATCGGTATATACGGAAGGTGGTGGACAGTGGACGGCTGTCAGCAATGACGACTGGATTCACATTATGCCAGGCGACGAAGAAGGAAACGGTGCTGGTGATTGCTGGTTCATAATAGATGACTATGCGCTCACAACGCAGTCGCGCACAGGATCGATTACGATCGCGGGCAAGACTGTCTATATTACGCAATCGGGCTACAAGCTTAGCATTGAGCCGATGGTTGCGGATGTTGGAAGCAATGCGGGCGCGGGAGAGATAGGGGTTGCGGCTTCCATCGATCAAGTTTGGGATGTCATTTGCGACTGTGACTGGATTCAGATAATCAGCGGGCGCACAGGCATTGGCAACGGAACGGTGCAGTATACCTTTACCGACAACACGACTGGTGAAACGAGGACGGGGCGGATTATCATTGGCGGACAAGAATATATGCTGACGCAGAAGACGACGCTGCCTGTTGTGGCGACGGTAATGGGCGGCGGCACGGTTTCTGGAGCAGGAGATTGGGCGCAAGGATCCAAGGCAACATTGATCGCAACGCCCACTACGGGATATGTGTTTTCGCATTGGAGCGGTGATGCTGTAGGTGTGACAAACCAGGTAGCAATCACCGTCGATACAGCAAAGAATATTACTGCGACTTTCATCCCCGAATCGGCGGCAGAGCAGCTGGCGGCGGCAAAGGCCGCGCAGGGCGGCTTCTATACGCGCGACCAAATCCATGCGCTTGAGGTCGGGAATCTTGTGCTTGATGTCGATGCTGCTTCTGGTACTGCGCGTGTGGGTGTTCAGTTGATGGAGACGAGCGATCTCTCCGATCCAAATAGCTGGCAGCCAGTCGGCATGACGAAGAGTAACCTTGATGTCGGATCTGATGGTACCGTTGGCTTGAATGTTCAGGCAACTGGCAATGCCAAGTTCTTCAAGGTCGTTGTGCCGCAGAAGTAAGGCAGATAGTCTCTCACATAACCAACCATCGCGGTATATTTGCCGCGATGGTTGGTTATTGACATAATTATGATAATTGAAGTATAATATTGCCTGTCAATTGCCATAAAAGGATAAGTTGTGGAGAGTGCTGTAATAGATCAGATGCTGGCAGAAGTTGGCGAGTCCATTCGCAAACTTCGGCTTCAGCGCAATTTGTCGCAAAGTGTCGTTGCCGAGCGAAGCGGCATCTCATTCGGCGCATATCGCAATCTTGAGTCGGGGCAGGGGGTCTCTCTCAGGTCGTTTCTCGCGGTATGCCGCACATTGGGCAAGACGGATTGGATGCGCACCTTGCCGCCGCCGATGATCAGCCCGATGGAAATACTTAGGCGCGAGAGCCGTCCTGCGAGGCAAAGGGCGTCTGCCGTCAGAAAGAAGGTGGAAAATGGCTAGGGCTTCGAGATACATTCCTGTCAGGGCGATCAAGGTCTCGCTCTGGAACAGGACTGTGGGGGCAATCGTTCCCTATTCGGCTGGCTACTGCGCCTTCGAGTATGATCCTGAGTTCCTTTCCAGCGGGCTTGACATTGCGCCGCTTAAGATGCCGCTTTCGAACGGCGCAGGGCCGTATGTGTTCAACGACTTCGGGCAGGGCGTGTTCATGGGGTTGCCTGGAGTTTTTGCCGATTCGCTGCCAGATGGGTTTGGCAACACGCTCATAAACGAATATTTGCGCAGGCAGGGTGTGTCTGCCGATTCGATCACGGCTCTCGACAGGCTCGCGTATATTGGTGCGCGCGGCATGGGTGCGCTTTGTTATGAGCCGGAGCGTAATCCGCATGGTGGCAAGCCGTTTGCCCTTGACATGCGCGAGCTAACGGAAGAAGCGAGAAAGGTGCTCAACGGGTCGTTGGAGAAGATGTCCGGCAAGGACGCGCTTCGTAGCATCTTGCGGGTCGGCGTTTCCGCTGGCGGCGGGAAGGCAAAGGCGGTCGTTGGCTGGAACCGCGAAACGGATCAGTTCCTTGCGGGGGATCGCGGTCTACCCGATGGGTTCGAGTATTGGATAATCAAGTTCACGCCTCCGGAGTATCCCTATCGCGGCCGGTGCGAGTACGAGATCATGCAGAAGGCGCGCGCTGCCGGAATCGAAACAAGCGAGTGCCGCATATTCGAGCTGGACGGAATCGAGCACTTCATGACGAAGCGCTTTGACAGGGAAGGGCAGACGCGGCATCATGTCCAGACCCTTGCCGCAATCGCCCATCTCCCGACGGGCATGGGCTCGGAGGTCTGCTCCTACGATAACATATTTTCAACGATAGACGATCTCGCGCTCGGGTACGAGGCGAAGGAGCAGATGTTCAGGCGTATGGCGTTTAACGTTCTTGCGGATGAAAGCGACGACCACACGAAGAACTTCTCGTTCCTGATGCGGGAAAACGGGCGATGGGAGCTTGCGCCTGCTTACGACATCAACGGCGGCGCGCCTGAGGAAGCCGAGGAGGTTCTTGATCCCTGGTGCGGCTGGCACGACTTCCATGCGATAAAGGTCAACGGCAGGCAGTCGAAGATTACCGACGACGATCTTCTCGCCGTTGCGGATAGGTTTGCCATCGGCACAGCTCCGCGTGTGCTGAGCGAGGTCAAGAGTGCGATAGGTCGGGCGGGCTGAGACCCTCCACGACGGGGTAGGGTGGCGGCGCTGCCAATTTGATATAATGCAGCCGTATGGGAAGGCGTGCCAAGAAGATTGTCGCGGTGGCGTTTGCCGTGCTGTTCGGAGTGTGCGTCGGCGAGACGCTGTCTCCGCGCGAGTTCCTTAAGCTCGGACCCGAAGAAGTCGCTAAGGGCGGAGAGGC
>JAFYQC010000297.1 GCA_017547265.1 Kiritimatiellia bacterium
CTTTGCGCTTGCGATACTCTTTGCGCCTATCTTCCTCGCGATTCCGGGCTTTGCCACGACTCCAGCGCTTATCATCGTCGGTTACATGATGATTTCGTCCTGTGCTGACATTGAATGGCACGATGCGGGCGAGGCTGTGCCGGCGTTCCTCTCGATTACCGCGATGCCGTTTACCTACTCGATTTCGGACAGCATCATGTTTGGCGTCATCTCCTACACGGTCATCAACGCGCTTGCGGGCAACTTCAGGCGTATTCACTGGATAATGTACGTCCTCACGGCAGTTTTTGTCGCAAAGTTCGTCCTCATGTAATCGATTGCAATCTACACGATCTACACGTTCTACACGGCTAAAAAACACTTCGGCAAAGCGCAAGAAAATTGAACATGAAAAACCTCGACAACTACGTAAAGGCGATTCCTGACTTCCCGAAGCCGGGGATCCTGTTCCGCGACGTCACGGGGATTCTCGAGTCGCCTGACGGCTTCCAGCTCTCCTTGGACAAGGCCGTAGGGATTCTCGCGGACGTTGAGTTCGATCTCGTCGCAGCGCCTGAGTCGCGTGGGTTTATTTTCGGCGCGGCACTTGCCGACCGCTTCAGGACTGCGTTCGTGCCGATCCGTAAGCCAGGAAAGCTTCCGCGCGAGACGATTTCCGAGTCCTATGACCTCGAATACGGAACGGCGACGCTGCACATGCACACCGACGCCGTGAAGCCGGGCCAGCGTGTGGTTATCGTCGACGATCTCCTTGCAACAGGCGGCACTGCGAAGGCGGCCGCTAAGCTCGTCGAGCGACTCGGCGGAACGGTCGTGAAGATGATATTCCCGATTGAGCTTGAGGGCTTCAAGGCACGTGAGGGCATCCTCAAGGGCTACGATGTCGATTCGCTCGTCAAGTATCCTGGGAAATAGGGGGCGGCTATGGCGATCACCGACAAGCGTTATCTCTCTGGCGACGAATATCTCCGCGATACGTGGCGGCTCGCGGCAAAGGTTAGGGAGTCTGGGTGGCAGCCCGACATCCTGATCGCCCTCTGGCGCGGCGGCGCGCCTGTTGGCGTTGCGATGCACGAGTATTTCAAGGTCTCCGGCTGGAATGTCCGCCACATTCCGGTGAAGTGCGAGAGCTACACGGCCATAGGCGAGAACGCCGGCTCCGTAAAGTTCACCCACGGTGACGTTGTTTTCAGCATGCTCAGGAAGGGCGACAAGGTGCTTGTCGTGGACGATGTCTTCGACACTGGCAAGACCGCCAAGGCGGTGAAGGAGCAGGTCGGTCCGACCGGCGCGGAGATGCGCCTTGCCTGCGTCTACTGGAAGCCCGGCAAGAACACGACCGACCTAAAGCCCGACTACTTCTATCGCGATGTCGGGAACGAATGGATTGTCTTTCCGCACGAGATAGAAGGGCTCACGAAAGAAGAAATCGCGGTAAAGGATCCTCTCCTCTCTTCGCTCCTCGGCTAATGCGGCTTTTGCGGGGTGTGCCTTTTGGCACACCCCTGCTAGGGCATCCGCTTCGCGGACTCGCTTCGCTCGGGGGATATGCTCGCGCGTCCGCAGAAAATGGGGAATGTGACGGAAAATAGCGAAATAGGCGAGAAAAAGAGCGGCACCAAAGGGGTGATTGTTCGGCTGCTCCGTGAGCACCTGTTCGGTATTTCAATTCTTGCGTGTGCCGCGATTGCGTTCGCGTTTCCCTCGGCGTTCACGGAGTGGGGCGGCGTAAAGCTGACCTCTCTTGTTGTTCCTGCGATTCAGGTCATCATGTTTGGAATGGGCACGACGCTTTCACTTGCCGATTTCTTGCGTGTTGCTAAGCGTCCGTGGGCTGTCACGACTGGCGTGGTGCTGCAGTTCCTCGTAATGCCGCTTGTCGGGTTCCTGATTGCGAAGTCTTTTGGCTTTTCGGGAGAGCTTGCCGCAGGGTGTGTCCTCGTCGGGTCGGTCGCAGGCGGCACTGCGTCGAACGTGATAGCGTTTCTCGCAAAGGCCGACGTCGCGCTGTCCGTGACTATGACATGCTGCTCGACGCTCCTTTCGCCGGTTTTGACTCCGTTTGCCATGAAGGTTCTCGCGGGCTGTTTCGTGGAAATCGACGCGGCGAAAATGATGGTCGAGATATTGAAGGTCGTTATAGTTCCGATTGCGGCGGGCGGGTTCGTGCATTGGCTTTTCAGGGGGCTTTTCAAAAAGCACAAGACCGTCTGCGACCGCATTCTCTCCGTCCTCTCGATGACGGTCATCTGCTTCACAATGCTTGCGCTTACCGCACCGAGCCGCGCCACGTTCGCCTCGGCAGGAGTCCTTATCATCGTCGCCGCAATCATCCACAATACGATCGGCTACGCAAGCGGCTACTGGCTCACGCGGCTTATCGGTCGCTTTGCGCATCTTGGCGAGGCCGAGGCGCGGACGGTCGCCATCGAGGTCGGAATGCAGAACGGCGGTATGGCGGGGGCTCTCGCGGTTGGAGTCCTTGGAAGCGCAGTCGCGGCGCTCCCCGCCAATGTGTTTTCCATCTGGATGGACTTCTCCGGCTCCATCCTCGCAAACTTCTGGAGCCGACATCAACCGAGCGGCGAATGATGTTTGGCTGTTGTTTTTGGGATGAGAAATTATGCTATACTATCTTGCAAATGGGTAAGCTCTTTATAATCGACTTGATGCCTTTTCTCTACAAAGGCCATTTCGTGTTTCTTAGAAATCCGCGGATGACGTCGACAGGGATAAACACATCCGCGCTGTTAGGGCTCGCGTCGGGGCTTCAGTCGATCCTTAAGCGTGAACAGCCGACCCATGCCGTCCTCGCGATGGACCCAGGCGGGCCGACTTTCCGCCATGAGGCATATCCGCAGTACAAGGCGCAGCGCGAGAAGATGCCCGAGGACCTCGCGGCGTCTATTCCCTACGCATTTGAACTCGCCGAGGCGCTCAGGATTCCCGTCGTGCGCGTCGAGGGCTTCGAGGCGGACGATGTCATGGGTACGCTCGCCGTGAAGGGCGTTGCTGCCGGTTTCGACGTTTACATGGCGACGCCAGACAAGGACGCAGCACAGCTCGTGCAGCCAGGCATACGGCTCTACCGTCCCGCGCACGCCGGCGACTCTGCGGAAATCTACGACGAGCAAAAAGTCTGCGAGCATTGGCATCTCCGCGATCCCAAGCAGATGATCGATTACCTCGCGCTCGCCGGCGACTCTTCCGACAACATCCCCGGCATCCGCGGCGTCGGCGAGAAGACGGCGACTGATCTTCTCTCTAAGTTCGGCGACGTCGAGGGAATCATCGCCAACGTCGACAAGATAAAAGGCAAACTCGCTGAGAAAGTGTTCGCTGGGCGCGACGACGCGACGATGTCGAAGTTCCTAACGACGATTCGCACGGACGTTCCGATAGAGCCCAACTGGGACGCCTACAAGCTTGATGGCATTGACCGCGGCAAACTTGCCGCGGTGTGCGAGAAGTTCGAGCTTCGCCGTCTTGCGAAGGAGCTACTTGGGGAAGATGATTTGGTAGGGTCCGCTCTCCGAGCGGACCGCGGACGCATCGGAGATGCGCCCCTACCAATGAGCACCGGACGCCTCGGAGAGGCGCCCCTACCAATGAGCGCCGGGAGTCTCGGAGAACCGCCCCCAACGCATTCTACGATTGCAACGGCGCCGCACGACTACCGTCTCGTGACGGATGAGGCCGCCGCGCAGGCGCTCCTTGCGGAGCTTATGGCCGCGCCGCGCGTTGCTTTCGATATTGAGACTGCCGCGAGAGAACCTGGCTTAAGCGCGACTGACGCGAAGACATGCCGATTGCTGGGACTTTCGTTCTCTACCGCCCCAGGAAAGGCGTGGTACGTGATCGCCGATCTCGTCGACGTATTTCGCCCGCTCTTCGCGGACAAGTCAAAGATTCTCGTTGCGCACAACGGCAAATACGACCGCACAGTCCTTCACCGTTACGGAATCGGCTTTGCGCCGACGCCGCGTGACACGATGCTTGAGCACTACTGCCTCGATGCTGCGGCGCGCCACGGGCTCAAGGAGCTTTCTGAGCAGTTGCTCGGCTACCGCATGATCCGTTTTGAGGATGTCGCTGGAGAGCCCGAACGCGGCAAGCCAGAGCCGACGCTCGCTGGGAAGGACTTGAATCTAGTCTGTGACTATGCGGCAGAAGACGCCGACTTTACGCTGCGGCTTGATGACATCCTGCGTCCGCAGGTGCCTGTCGCGCCATCGCCACTTCCGAATGTGCTTTCAGACGTTGAGGAGCCGCTTGTGAAGATCCTCATCGACATGGAGCGCGAGGGCGTGAAGATCGATGTTGAAGCGCTCAAGCTATACGGCCGCGAACTAGACCGCGAGATACTTTCTTTAACACAGCAGATTCTCTCCTACGCCGACCCCGGTTTCAACCCCGACAGCCCCAAGCAGCTTGGTGCGCTTCTCTTCGGGAAGCTTGGCCTCGCCGGCGGCAAAAAGACGGCGAGCGGACAGTTCTCGACCGACGAAAAGACGCTCTCGAAGCTCGTTGGCGAGCATCCGATAATCCCGCTAATCCTCGAATACCGCGCGTGCACGAAACTCAAGTCGACATACGTCGACAAGCTGCCGACGCTCATCGACGAGAACGGACGCGTCCATACGACATACGCGCAGGCGTTTACCGAGACGGGGCGTCTAAGTTCGTCCGACCCGAATCTCCAGAACATCCCGATCCGCACAGAGCGCGGCAAGCTCATCAGAAAGGCGTTCGTCGCGCGCGACGAAAAACACGTGCTCATCTCGGCCGACTACTCGCAGATCGAGCTGCGGCTTATGGCCGCGATGTCTGGCGACGATGCGATGCTTGCGGCCTTCAGGAACGGCGAGGACATTCACCGCGATACGGCGAGCCGTGTCTACGACGTGATGCCGGCGTTCGTCACGCCAGAGCAGCGCTCGAAGTGCAAGATGGTGAACTTCGGCATTATCTACGGCATTTCCGCGTTCGGGCTCTCGCAGCGCCTTAAAGTGCCTCGCAAGGAGGCGGCGGACTTAATCGAGACCTACTTCAAGCTCTATCCGAAGGTGAAGGTCTACATGGAGTCCGCGATCGCCAAGGCGCGCGAGAAGGGGTATGCGGAGACGATTCTCGGCCGCCGCAGAACCCTGCGCGACATCAATTCGCGGAACGCGACGGCGCGTCAGGCCGCGGAGCGTGATGCGATAAACACACCTATTCAGGGGTCGGCCGCAGATCTCATCAAGGTCGCCATGGTAAAGGTCGACAGGGCGCTCAAGGCGGAGAACCTTCGCACGAAGATGGTCCTGCAAATACACGACGAACTTGTCTTCGACGTGCCCTTGGGCGAGGTGGAGAAGGTCAAGGAAATAGTGACGCGAGTGATGACGACGGCGCTCGACTTCGGGGTTCCCCTAGATGTTGGCATAGGCGTTGGCAGCAACTGGCTTGATGCACACTAACGGAAAAAATGGTACAATTTCCCTGGAGACACAGAAATGAAGAACTACCTGGCAATAGATATCGGAGCGAGTTCGGGGCGTCATATCATCGGGCGCGTCGTTGACGGGAAGATTACGCTTGAGGAAGTCTACCGCTTCGTGAACTCGCAGGTTCGCAAAAACGGCCACGACTGCTGGGATATCGAGAAGCTTGTTGCGTCCGTGAAAGCCGGCATAGACGAGGCGATGAAGAAGGGACCCGTCGAGTCGATCGGCATCGACACATGGGGCGTTGATTTCGTGCTCCTCGACGAGAAGGGCGAACTTTGCAGCGATTCTGTCGCCTACCGCGATGCGCGCACGACCGGCGCGGACACGGAAATCGAGTCTCAGGTGATGTCTTTCGAGGAGCTTTATTCGCGCTGCGGCATCCAGAAGGCTCCGTTTAACACGATTTACCAGCTTTGGGCCTTGAAGAAGGAACATCCCGAGCAGCTTGAGAAGGCGGCGAGTTTCCTCACCGTTCCGGAATACCTCAACTATCGCCTGACTGGTAACATCGTCCACGAATACACCGACTCGTCGACGACTTCGCTCCTCGACGCGGCGAAGAAGGACTGGGACTTTGACCTCATCGAAAAGCTGGGACTTCCGAAGCGCATCTTTGGAAAGCTCGAGATGCCAGGCGCGACTGTTGGCGAGTACAAGGGCGTCAAGGTTGTTCTCCCCGCGATGCACGACACGGGCTCGGCGTATCTCGCCGTTCCCGCGCGAGATGACAGGGCCGTCTATCTTTCCTCTGGCACATGGTCGCTTCTTGGCGTCGAGAACGAGAAGCCGATCACCACTAAGGCGTCGTGTGCCGCGAACTTCACGAACGAGGGCGGCGCATGGGGTCGCTACCGCTACCTCAAGAACATAATGGGGCTCTGGATGATCCAGTCGATCCGCCGCGAGCTCAACGGCGTCGAGTATGTCGAGGGCAAGAGCGGCGATGCGACTAAGGAGGCGCTTGCGACGCTTACGGACTACGAGAAGGGGCGCGAGTATTCATTTGCTGACCTTTCAATGATCGCACGCGGGCAGAACTACAACACGATTGTCGACGTAAATGATTCGCGCTTCCTAAACCCGGCGTCGATGATTGGTGAAGTCGCTAAGGCCGCGTCCGAGACTGGCAAGCCGCCGACGACCGTCGGCGAGCTCATGCAGTGCGTCTACCTCTCGCTCGCGGAATGCTACGCGAACGCGATACGCAATCTTTCCGAGATCACGGGCAAGGTCTACACCTCGATCAACATCGTCGGCGGCGGTTCTCAGGACAAGTACCTGAACGCGCTTACCGCCGAGGCGACGGGGCTTGAGGTGTTTACGGGTCCAATCGAGGGAACAGCCATCGGTAACCTTATAGTCCAGATGATCGCCGGCGGGGAATTCGCAGACCTCGCCGCGGCGCGCGCCGCCGTCGTGCGATAGTCTTTAACAGTACAAAAAAAGAAAGGAGTCATTCCTCGCGGAATGTAGTCGCCATATGAAAACAAACATGAATCGTCGTGATTTCCTCAAGGGAGCTGCTTGGATGGGCGCTGCGGCCATGGCCGCCGGCTGCCAGATGAACCGCTTCGGCTTTGGGCAGGGCGGTCAGATGCAGGACTACGCATTCCAGAAACTCAAAGGCAAGAAGATACGCGTCGGTTTCGTCGGCATCGGCAGCCGCGGCTCAGGGGCGGTCCACCGCGTCTCGATGATTCCGGGCGTGGACATAGTGGCGCTCTGCGACAAGAACCCCGACCGAGTCAAGGAGAACCAGGCGTGGCTCGCCGCGCGCAAGTACCGGATCGTTCCGAAGGGATATGTCGGCGACGAGGCGTACAAGGACCTCTGCGACTTCGGGGAGTGCGATGTCGTCTACTGTGCGACGCCGTGGGCACTTCACCAGCCGGTCGCGCTCCGTGCGCTGCTTGGCGGGAAGATCGCGCTCGTCGAGGTGACGTCTGCGCTCACGGTGGACGAGAGCTGGGAGCTCGTCGAGGCATCGGAGAAGTGGAGCATTCCGTGCATGCAGCTCGAGAACTGCGTTTATGGCGAGATCGAGCTCCTCGAACTCAACCTCGCGCGGCTCGGCATGTTCGGTGAGATCAACCACGCCGAGGGCGCGTACATCCATGACTTGCGTGAGGTCATCCCGTCCGTCGGAACGCACTACAACACAGAGTGGATCTGGCGCTACGGCGAAAACATGGCGCACAAGGGCAACCGCTACCCGACGCACGGTCTCGTACCGATCTGCCAGACGATGGGCATCAACCGCGGCGACCGGTTCGACTACCTCGTCTCGCTCGAGAACGGTCCGCACAACGTAAACTACGAATACTTCAAGAAGGAGTTTTTGACGGACGCCGATCCGCGCAAGAAGGATCCGCCCGCGGCGATGGGCGACATGAACACGACGCTCATCAAGACCGTGATGGGCAAGTCGATCATGGTCCAGCATGACGTGAGCTCGCCGCGTCCCTACTCGCGCATCAACCTCATATCGGGCACGCGTGGCATCGTCCGCGACTTCCCGTTCCAGTGCGCGTTCGAGGACAAGTGCTTCGACGGCAAGGCGCACGGCTGGTTTTCGGACGAGAAAGCCGCCGAGGTCCGCGAGAAGTACATGCACCCGATGTGGCGCGACGTATCGGACATGGCGAAGAAAGTCGGCGGACATGGCGGAATGGACTTCATCATGGACCTTCGCTGGGCGTGGTGTCTCCAGAACGGCGAGCCGCTCGACATGGACGTCTACGACCTTGCCGCGACGAGCTGCATCTGCGAGCTTACCGAGACTTCCGTCAGGAAGGGCTCGAAGCCGGTCTCGATCCCCGACTTTACCCGCGGCAACTGGAGAAACGTCAAGCCCTGGGGAGTCGTGAACGTCGACCTCAAGAAGATGGGCCTCGATTCAGGCGGCGTCAAGAAGGACGACGCGGCGCTCAGCGTATAACTATGTACAATATGGGCAACAAAAAATCATGAGAGGAAAACCCATGCACAAAAATGCAATAGTCGGTTATTCATTTCTTTTTGCCGCAAGCGCGCTTGTCCCTGGGGCGTTGTTTGCAGGGCTTTACGGCGACATCCCCAACGCAACGCACGCGTGGTCGGTGCATGACACGAACCGTCCAAAGCCGTCGCGCGTGACGGTAGACGAGAAGGGGGTGCCTTCCGACGCGATTGTCCTCTTCGACGGCACGAAGGAAAGCTTCGAGAAGAACTGGTGCGACGGAAAGGGCGGTCCCGCGAAGTGGATCGTAAATGATGACGGCACTTTCTCCTGCGGCACTGGCTTTAAGTTTGGCGAGTGCCGTACGCGCGAGGAGTTTGGCGACTGCCAGCTCCATATCGAGTACAAGCACCCCGCAGACATCACGTCCATCGGCGGTGGCGCGCAGATGCGCGGCAATTCCGGCGTCTTCCTCATGGGCCCGAAGTACGGCTATGAAGTCCAGGTCCTCGAGAGCTACTTTACTTGCAAGGAGCTCGATGGAAAGCCTGGGTTCGTTCAGAACTACGCCGACGGCCAGGCGGGAGCGGTGTACGCCGAGAATCCGCCTCTCGTCAACCCGCAGCGCAAGCCGGGAGAGTGGCAGGTCTACGACATTGTGTTCCACCAGCCCGTATGGAAAGGCTCACAGCTCGCCCATCCAGGCTCCATCACGGTCTTTTTCAATGGAGTGCTCGTACAGGACCATTGGGAGATGGAAGGGCAGACGACTCATTGCCGCCGTCGTCCGCTTGCGCCCCATCCGGCGAAGGGACCGCTCTCCCTCCAGGACCATGGCTGCCCCGTTTCCTTCCGCAACATCTGGCTGCGTCCGCTCTCCTCTCGGTGGGACAACCTCACGCACTCCGATATGAGCGCCGATCCCGAGAAGGTCATGGCCGAGCGCCGCGCGACGGCCGCCAAGCTCTACGCCAAGATCGCTAATCCCAAGGCCGCCACGGCCGACAATGTAAAGGCACTTGCCGAAGTCATCTCGTATGCTGACGAAGGTGCCTATGCGTCCGACTTCCGCAATGCACTCGAGGCATATCGTGCGAAGCCCGGCGACGCGAAGGAAATCAAGTCCGTCAACGATGCGCTTAATGTCCTCATCCGCGGCAAGGTTCTTCCTGAGTCCGCGAAGATTGCAAATCCAAAGTAAGAATTAGGTTTAATCCACACATCAACCTTATGCTCCCTGTGTCGAATGTGATGCGCGACAGGGGAGCAGCGGCTTTAAATGAAATTGGTTTTAATGGGTCTTGGGCGTAGTTTACATAACACACATTATGCGACATTACTATATAAACGCCAGAAAAAATGGTATAATTTGCACATGAACGAAAATCCTGCCGCCAACAACGCCATCAGCATCTATGGACAGGAAGGTCTTGACGACTTCCCGGTACTGAAGGCTTTTCAACAGTATATTGACGCCGAGCAGAGCAAATCGCGCAAGCGCATGATTATGCTTTGCGTGTTTTTCGGTTTTCTCATGGCGGTAATGATCGTCGTGTTTATGTTTATGCTGCGCGACGCCACCGCTAGGAACCAGGCGCTCAACGACAAGTTCGTCAATTTGCTTATGGAGAGAGATCGTCAGCCGGTTGTCGTGCAACCGCCCGCGCCGATACAGAATGCCGCCAACGACGCCGCCATCAAAGCGATGACGGATACCATGGCAGCACTTCAGAAGCAGATTGCCGACCAGCAGGCAAAGATGATCGAGCAGCAGGCAAAAATTGAAGAGAACCGAGCCAAGATGGCCGAGGAGCAGCTCAAAGCAGTTACAGCGGCGGCTGCAAAGGCCCAGGAGGCCGCAGCGACGCAGAAGGCCACTGGTCCCTCCAAGGAACAGCTCGCGCTCCAGAAGCAGATTGACGAGGATACGGCAAAGCTTGTAAAGGCCAGAGCCCTTCTCAAGGCCGAAAAGGAAAAAATTGCCGCCGAGAAAGAGAAACTTCGCCGCGAAGAAGTCGAACGCCAGCGCCGCCGTCTATACCCCGAATATTACGAGAAGAAAGATGCCGAGGAAAGGGCTGCCGTAGAAAAGAAACAATCTCCGCTAGATGAGCTGGACGAGCCCGTAAGCTACTTTGATGCCTACGATGACGAACTTGACGACGATGAGCTCGACAATCTCGTTCCTTCTGCCAAGCCGAAGCCCAAGGCCAAGCCAGCTGCCACCCCTGCCAAGAAGCCCGCAGCAAGCCCAGCGAAGAAGCCCGTGGCCCCTTCTACGTCCGCAGCGAAGCCACAGCCCAAGCCCGCTGCGCCAAAACCGACGGCGCCCGCCAAGGCGAAATCGGCAGCGAGCGACCGTTACGTCGTTCCAGTCGAAATCAACGGAGCAGATTCCGACTGGCTTATTCCAACGACTTGATCTCCTGTCTGGATTATAACTGAATCGGTCAGCCGTTCAAGGAAAAACGGCCACGAATCCGCCGCCTGGCGCAAGCTGCGCGGCGATTTTGCCATCTGCCGGAAGATTCGACTGTCCTGAAACTGTCTCGTCTGGCTTGAGCCCGTCTTTCCAGAAACGGTACGCGCCACTGACGCCGAGGCAAGAAAGGTCTAGGGTAACTTCGCGTGCGTCATCGCCGCCCATCACCGCAACGTACCACCGATTGCCGCTCTTGCGCGCAATTGCAACATATTGGTCGGGATAGCCGCCGAGGAACTTGGTGTCGTCCCATATCGTCGGGAAGGCGCGCAGGAACTCAGACCCAGCCTTGCCCAAGACATTGGTTGGATGGTCGCAGTAGACAGTCAGAGGACTTTCGTACACGACGAACTTGGCGAGCTCCGCCGTGCGCGTATTCATGACAAGCGTCGGCGACTGCTTCTTGAAGTCGGCCTTTGCGACGTTGAGGAATCCGCCCGGTGTGTAGTCCATCGGGCCGGCGATCATGCGCGTAAACGCCAGCGTCACGTTGTGGTTCGGGGTGATCCAGTCGCTGAACTTCGAGTACTCTTCGCCAAGCACCCCTTCGCGCGTCAAGACGTTCGGATACGTCCTCTCGATTCCGTCGGGCGCATATGCGCCGTGGAAGTCGAGCATGAGCCTGTTCTCGGCCGCGCACGCGACGACGCGGCGGTACCAGTCGACGATCTCTCGGTCGTAGCGGTCCATGAAGTCGATCTTGACGCCCGCGATTCCCCACTTGGCATAGAGCGGAAACGCCGCGCGGAACGCGTCGTTGCGCGTGACGTCCGAGGAGT
Source organism: Kiritimatiellia bacterium (assembly GCA_017547265.1). Next base: position 11,692 of record JAFYQC010000297.1, read on the forward strand.
AGAGCCAGAGCCAGAGCCTGACGCCCCTTTCCTTCGCGTACGCGACGAGCGCGGGGATGTCCATGTGCGGCGCCGACTTCGAGATGTCCGCCTCGGGGCAGTTGAACTTGCCGTACCACTGCCAGTCCACGAGCATGTAAGGCCAGTCCTGCGCCGCGGCAAGGTTGATGTACTCCTTGACGACGCCCATCTCCATCTTGACTTCACCGCTCCACCAGTGGTCCCACGCCGA
>JAFYQC010000028.1 GCA_017547265.1 Kiritimatiellia bacterium
ATTTGGCTCAACCGCCACGTTTCGGAAATTCCCCGCCTCGTTTTGAATTCTGACCGCCTCGTTTTGCGAATCGACCGCCGCGTTTCCTAAACCAACCGCCGCCTAGATCAAGGGCTGCGGTGGTCACACCAAGACCATTCAGGAACACCGCCCAATTCCCGTTACATGATTTTGGAGAAAGCCCCTCGATTCACGACTCCATAAGGAATTCGGGTATGTACTTGTGCTTAATTCCATCTGCAGAGAAATCAACGCGATCAAGTGAAAGCACCACCTTTGGATACTGGTCGGGTACCGCCATGAGCGCGGAAAACTCACGTTCGCGCGTCTCTTCGCTCTCCATCAAGTAGGCAACCTGAACATAAAGGCGATCATTTCCTCGCTCACAGACAAAGTCAACTTCCCTTTCCTTGACACGTCCAATTCTTACATCGTAACCACGGCGCAAAAACTCGCGATACACGACCGATTCGAGAGTCCTATCTATGTCACGCCTGACAGACCCTCCCGTTATGGCCCGACGCATCGCATGGTCGGTCGCGTAGAACTTCTCATCCACGGCAAGAATCCGTCTGCCCATCAGGTCTTCACGCTTGGCCGAACTGAAGAGGAACGCCTCCTCTCCGAAGCGCAGATAGTTCATTACGGTGTCGAATGAAGCCGAACGGTGCTCATGCTTGAGATAGCGAAGGATGCTTGCCGCAGAAAACACATGCCCAGTCTCACTCATCACATAACCGATTACGCGAGACAGCAAATCAACGTCACGCACCTTATGGCGCCGGACAATATCTTTCATCATGATCGAAGAGTACAAATCCGCAAGATACTCACGAGAAGGTTCCGGCATGTATCCAATATGCGAAAGGAACGGCATCCCGCCGAATTCAAGATAGGAATCAAATGCCACCGATGTGTCTTCATGGGGACGCGCCTCGCGAAACTCACGGAACGAAAACGGACTGACCCTGATTTCTACATATCGTCCCGTCAAATATGTCGCGAGTTCTCCTGAAAGAAGTTTCGAGTTGGAACCTGTGATGTACAAGTCGATGTTCTCTTTGACCCTGAGCGAGTTGACGGTCTTCTCCCACTCTTCAACCTCGCTGACTTCATCGAGAAACACATAGATCTTTGATGGAGCGTTTTTCTTGGCTTCGTTCAGAACATAGTCATGCAGGGCACCTTTCGCAAGAAACCGTTTGTTCTCGTCTTCTTCAAGGTTGACGCAAACGAACTTCCCGTTCGGATCGATTTCCGATGCAATCATATCGCGTACCTGCCGCATAAAGACAGATTTCCCAGAACGGCGAATGCCTGTCGCGACCTTGACAACATCAAGTCCAACAAAAGGCCTGATCTTTTTAAGATAATCGCTCCTTATTACCATAACCCTATTAACTCCTTTGGGTGCAGATTATATCAAACCTATAGTCGAATATCAATGGTGTTTGGTTGTTTCATTCGATTATATGTCTAATGAATTTCCATCCATTGCCATTTACAAAACCGATTCCAACTTCAACTCTTATCCACATCCACAGCGCATATTTGCTCGGTGAGGGAAAGTCAAACCCTTCGTGAGGGGAGCGCGTTTTCTCCGTGAGAGGAGAATGCCAACCTCGCAAGGGGAGAACGCCGCCTCGGTCAGGGGGGTACGGCGGTCGTAACAAGACCTACGCAATTCATACATCCCTTCAGCCGTACAACGACGGAGAATCGACGAAAGACATTCCGCTTTATGCGTTTGGGTCGCAACTGATGCCTCTTATTCGACACGCGTAAACTTAATCTTGTCAAGATAGACACCATTGATGGCGGTTTTGCCGTCGGCGACCAAGCGTCCGCGCACATCTCTCAACCACCTCGGCAAGAAGTGTTTCCGCCGCCGCTGAAGCTTTGGCGGACAAGTCGCCTTTTCATCCCTCGACAAGTCCAACATCCCCGACATACTGACGAAGATGTGAACCATATTGCACTTTCAGGTCTGAGACCGATGCGAAGTCAGCCCCTGCATGGTGAGGAATCATGGACGCAGACATCCAATGGGGCAAATCAGCGTTCCGTCGGTTTCCTCATATGCATAATCGCCCTCGGCAACGATTATCATCCTGAACGACGGTTCCTTCATGCTTTTTGTGTCAATCTCTTCTGCCAAACGGCGTAGCTTCGACCGTCCTTCCGCAATGAGCCTTTCCCCTCCAAGCTTCACCTCTATTAATCCATACCTTCCATTTCGTAAATGCATCACTGCATCGCATTCAAGCCCACTCTTGTCCCGATAGTGACTGACCTTGCCGTCATTGGCGGCAGCGTAAGTGCGAAGGTCCCTTGCGACCAGTGTCTCAAAGAACAATCCGAACGTCTTGAGATCGTCCATCAAGTCGTTCGGTCCCAAACCTAACGCGGCCGTCGCAATGGACGGATCCGTGAAATATCGCGTATCAGTCGTTCGGACGGGGGTCTTACACCTTAAATTCGGACACCATGCAGGCATATCTTCGACAACAAATATCTTCTTCAATGCCCCGATGTATGAATAAATGGTGTTTTCATGCAGCCCTCCTTTTGGCGCGTTCGGAGAAAGGTCGGCCTTGATGACACCGACAGATGACTGCGTTCCCTGCAGACGCGCAAGCACCTTCATTACGCGCAGCGCGACATCGGGATCCCGCAACACCTCATCGACTCTGGAAATATCCGTGCCGACAATTGCATCAACATAGTCGAACGCCTGACGAAGAGCCGCCCTTCCTGTCTTTTCGGTTGCTTTCGGCCAACCGCCACGGCATGCAAAATAGGCCACTTCTTCAAGCGTATGTTCCTTGGCATCACCAAGCGACTTCTTCCCAGAGAAGAGCTCGGCGAATGAAACACTTCCCGAAGATTCTTGACTCTCAAACAATGACATTGGGCGCATTCTCACCCATGCAAATCGCCCCGTCCCTGAATGATGTATCTTCTTTCTGTCCTCTTCATCCAATGGAACTGCGCTTCCGGTGAGAATGAACTTTCCGTCTTGGTCAGAATGATCGACATCAAACCGTATTGTGTCCCATAATTCAGGCGCAACCTGCCACTCATCAATCAAACGCGGGGAGTCTCCAGCAAGCAGACGTTGAGGATTGGTCTGAGCAGTCATAAGATACTGTTCGCGGTGCTTTGGGTCATTCATGTAAATGACGCTACGGGCGATTTGCTCGGCCGTTGTTGTTTTCCCGCACCACTTGGCACCTTCAATCAGCACCGCTCCTTTTGCTTCCAACGCATCACGGATGATTCCATCAAAAACCCTGTTTTTATAGATTTTCATGCGCGTATTATATCATATCTTCTTTCTGAATGCAAACACCGTTGTGACGTTTGGCGCAATTCCGTTGTGACGTTTGGCGCAATTCCGTTGTGACATTTGGCGCGATTCCGTTGTGACGTTTGGCGCAATTCCTCAACCACCTCGGCAAAAAGTGCTTTGCCTTCTCATCCCTCGACAAATCCAACATCCCTACCCCACCTTCGCGGGGAGATACCATCACAGCCATTCAGGGACTGTCCCTGCTCAATTCCAGCAGAATAGCCTTCGCCGGCATCGGATTCGCGTCCGTCACAATCGGCAACCTTACGCCAGTCGTCCTCTCCGTAAAGTCGCGCAATTCCTCCGCCGCATGTCGCTGGGAATGCGAAGCCTTATCTGGAATGACGACTGAATACTCCGCTGCCTTTCCCCTCTCGGCAAGGGCAAGCCCAATCCGATCCGAAGACTCTATCAATTGGCAGAATGCGGATTGCGCCACGGCGACGACAACAATTATAGCATTTTTTGTGCACATCATCTGGCTTTCGCAGGGTCAGTATTTTAAGTCCGTTGGCGAATGGCATCGGCCATTTGAGCGATAGCTTGCATCGCCTTATCTTCGTGGATTGCGAACGTGCGTGTCCACGGAGCCATCATGTAGCCTTTTAGGAGATCGTGGCGGCACTTCGCCTCGCAGAACCTTACCAATCCGGCAAAGTTCGTATCGCAACTCCAGTTGGAACCTGTCGGCACCTGTTCAAAGCCAGCTTTGTCAAGTTCCTCATACGTCTCCAAGTATGGGCAGCCGTTCTCCTTCAGCTTGGAGGCATCAAACTCCGCACCATAATACCAGTTCGATTGCAGCACGACCTTCGGCATGCGCTTCAAGAACTCGTCCTTGTGGTGCCAGCTGTAGTCACTCCATATCCATGGACGGCTCCCAGCCTTTTCCGTGACCTTGACGAACCAGAGAAAGTCATGCCACCACAGTTCGCCCTGACGGCAAATGACATAGAGACTCGATGACGGACGGCTGATCGACTCCTCATCATAGCCGAGGTGGAAGAATCGCGGATGAGCGAAAATCTCAACAACGTCTTTG
>JAFYQC010000298.1 GCA_017547265.1 Kiritimatiellia bacterium
CTCGCGCAAGAAGCGCATGCAGACGTCGAACGTCGCGCCGCCCCAGCACTCGAGCGAATAATATCCCGCGTTGTCGATCGTCTCGGCGATCTTGAGGATGTCGTCGGTGCGCATACGCGTCGCCCAAAGCGACTGGTGCGCGTCGCGGAGCGTCGTGTCCGTGATCCTGACGAAGGGCTTCTTCTTGTTTACTGCCATTTTCACTTTCCTTTTATGATCGACTGAAAATTGATTTAAATTTCTAGACTGTCAGATTCCACTCTCCAACTCCAACTCTAAACTCCAACCCCTGACCCCTGATTACTGACCCCTGACTCCTAATCCACTCTCCAACTCCAACTCTAAACTCCAACTCCTGACTCCTGACCCCTAACCCCTGACCCCTGACTTTTAAAAAGGTATATCTTACTCTCCGTTCCCGCCAGGAGCCGCCCGATGTTGGCGCGGTGCTTGAAGATGACGAACGCCGCGATCAGCGTGATAAGAATGCACTGCGGAAGATTGCGATAGCCCTCCGTGCCGAGAATCGGGAACCACACTGCGACCATTAGGAACAACGCCGCAGAGCAGCTGCCGAGCGAAATATAGTGCGACACCGCGAAGACGAGAGCGAAGAGAGCAAACGCCGTTCCGACAAGCGCGGGCGCAAGGCCGATCAGCATTCCAAACGCCGTCGCGACGCCCTTCCCGCCCTTGAACTTCATGTAAGGAGTCAGCATGTGACCAACGACACACATGACGCCGACAACGAGAGGAAGCCATGCTTCGTCCGGTGGAAGTTCCGGATCAAGAGCCCACTGTCGCGCGGCGAGCGTCGGGAGAAGCCCCTTCAGGACGTCGCACGCAAAAGCGATAACGCCCCATTTCTTGCCTACCGTGCGAAAAACATTCGTCGCGCCGATGTTCTTCGACCCGACAGTGCGAACGTCGACGCCGCGCATCTTGCCGATAAGAAAACCGAACGGAATTCCCCCTACAAGATATGCTACAAGCATCCACGCTGCCGTGATGACAAATATTTGCATGTCCATGTCGATATTATACCAAATACAGGGCTGTCGAAACGGTCAGAACTTGATCGACTTACCATCCTTGGCGAGCTTGCCGCGCATACGCGGCTTGGACTTTCCGGCGAGGACTAGGTCTGCAAGCGGGTCTTCGACATAGTCCTGCACAACGCGGCGAAGCGGCCGCGCGCCAAGTGCGGAATCGTAGCCCTTCTCTACGAGAAACGCCGTCGCCTTCTTGTCTAGCGAAAGCGAAATGTGCGAATCTTTGAGCCGTGCCTGCAGCTTGGCAAGCTCAAGCTTCAGTATCGACTCCATATCGCCCTTTTCGAGCTTGCGGAAGACGACAGTCTCGTCAAAGCGGTTCAAGAGCTCTGGGCGGAACGTTCGCTTCGCTTCGGAGAGAAGTTTCTCTTTGAGAAGATCGAAGCTCGTCTCGGCTGTCTCGGTCGCAAAGCCAAGAGTATGACCCTCGCGCGCGAAGTCAAATCCGAGATTCGCGGTGCATATGATTATCGTATTGCGGAAGTCTATTACGCGCCCCTGGCCATCGGTGAGGCGCCCGTCGTCGAGAATCTGCAACAGCATGTTCATCACGTCGGAATTCGCTTTCTCGAATTCGTCGAAGAGAACGACGGAATACGGACGGCGGCGCACCTTCTCGGTAAGCTGACCGCCCTCGTCATAACCGACATATCCGGGCGGCGCGCCGACGAGACGCGAAGAGGAATACTTCTCCTGGAACTCCGACATGTCGAGCGTGATAAGCGCCTTCTCGTCGCCGTACACTTTTTCCGCGAGCATCTTCGCTAGATGCGTCTTGCCAACACCAGTGGGACCGAGGAATAGGAACGAACCGATCGGGCGCTTGGGGTCGGCCATAAGCGCGCGACTGCGGCGAAGCGCACGCGCAATCGCCTTTATAGCAGGAGTCTGCCCGACGACGACTTCTCCAAGCGCCTTTTCCATGCCGAGGAGCTTCTCCGCTGTCGTAGCATTCATCTTCTCAACAGGAACGCCGCTCATCGACGAGACAGTTTCAGCGACATCCTCCTCGGTTGCCTCGATGATCTCCTCGGCGTGTGTCTCCTTCCACTTCTTGAGAGCTTCCTGGAACTCTGCCGACGCAAGTTTTATCGACTCGCGGTATCGCGCCGCCGAATCAAAGTCGCCCGCTTTCACCGCCGCGTCCTTCTTGCCCTTTAGCGCGTCAATCGCCTCCTGCCGCGACGTAAGCGACTTGGGCCTAGCAGACGCGCCCATCCTGAGACGCGCGCCTGTCTCGTCCATCGCGTCTATCGCCTTGTCGGGGAGCTGCCGCGCTGGAAGATAGCGGGCCGTGAGCTCGACGGCGGCACGAAGAGCGGCGTCGCCAAACTTGACGGAGTGGTGCTCTTCGTACTTCGGGGCTATGCCCTTCAAAATCTGTATCGTGTCTGCGACTGTCGGCTCGTCGACCTGCACCGACTGGAAGCGGCGCTCGAGCGCGGCGTCCTTCTCGATGGACTTGTGGTATTCCTTGAGCGTAGTCGCGCCGACACATTGAAGCTCGCCTCGTGCAAGAGCGGGCTTGAGGATGTTCGCCGCATCCATCGCACCTTCCGCGCCGCCAGCGCCCACCATCGTGTGAATCTCGTCGAGAAAGAGGACGACATTTCCAGCGCGTTTAGTCTCGTCGATGAGTTTTTTAAGGCGTTCCTCGAACTGCCCGCGGTACTGCGTTCCCGCGACCATTCGAGCCATGTCTATCGCGACTACGCGCTTCGACTGCATCTTCTCGGGAACTTCGCCGCGGTGAATCGCCTGCGCAAGCCCTTCGACGACCGCCGTCTTTCCTACGCCCGCCTCGCCGATGAGGACGGCGTTGTTTTTCGTCCTGCGAGAGAGAATCTGGATTATGCGCTTAAGCTCTTTCTCGCGCCCAATCACAGGGTCGAGTTTCCCTTGGCGCGCGAGATCGGTGAGGTCGCGCCCGAAAGCGTTTATTGTCGGCGTCTTCTGCTGCTTTCCGTTCTCGCCCTTCTGCGAAGGCGCTTCGCCGGCGTCACCCTGCCCTGGCACTTCTTCTTTCTTGCCGTCTCCGTTGCCGCCCTGCGTACCGGCGGCGAGAAACTTCTCGACGGTGACTCCCGCGTTGAAGAGAAGCTGTGCGGCAGCATTCTCGCCTTCGCGCATCATCGCGGTTACGAGATGGACGGTGCTAACTGGTTTGCCAGGACCGCCAGCCTCGAGTCCGGCGATATCAAGCACCTTCTTCGTCCGCGCCGAAATCGGCAACTGTCCACGCTGCAGGACGGGCTCGGAAGAGCCAGAGATCATGTTCCGCATCGACTCCGTGAGGTCGGAAATGGAAAACCCGAGCCGTTCGAGACGGAGGCATGCCTGGCATTTCGGAATTGCGAAAATCGAAAGCAAGATGTGTTCCGCACCGATATGGTCGTGACCGAACTGGCGCGCGCAACTCGCTGCGGCGTTCAACGCGTCTATCGCGTTCTTCGTAAACATCATGCTCACAGGAACTTCTCCTCGGCGCGCTCATTGAGAACGACATCCTCGAAGCGCTTGTTCATCTCATCGGCACGCTCCGCGTCCTGGCGGTCGCGTTCCTGCTGAGTCTCGCCGTCCTCCTTCGACGAGAGGTCGATTGCGGCGAGCATCGACTCAATCTCCTTCAGCTCTATTCCGTCGAGCATCTTCTCAATCGCGGCGAGCCGAAGCGGCGACAGCAGGTCAAAAAGCTCGCCTGGGCTCAAGAGACGGCAGTTCTTAAGGATTGCTAGCGCGCGGCAGAGAGAGTCGCCGAACACACGGGGCATTTCCTCGAAAAGCCGGACGCGAGCGTTGCGCTCTTCGCGGAGAATGTCCTCCGCCACGCGCTTGGCGAGTTCTACAGAACCAGAGTAGCGCAGGCTATACACATGCCCAGCATCGCGGACGCCGTCGGCAGTGATTCCTGTAAGCTTGAGCTTAAGCGCCCGCATCGCGCGATGGACTGGCTCAAGTTCACCTATAAGGTGCAGACCTTCTAGGTGCAGACGATCACCGATGCGGTAAGGGGCCTCGGCGCGTTCGCATGGAAAATCGACAAGTTCTGGCTCTTTTTTCGATTTATTTGCCTCTTCCGCTACTTGTTCGAGCCCCTCAACGAGCCCGGTCATGGCGTTCATAATGGCGGCGACGATTGGCGGCGGCGGCTCGTCGCCGGAGGAGACGCCAGAAACGGAAATGGACACGCCGGGCGGCAATCCGTCCGCGCCCTTGCGCGTACGCTGGCTCTTCTTCTGCCGGCGCACCCTCTCTCGGTTCGCGCACTCGCGGCAGACGTAGAGCTCCTGCTCTTCGCCGTCCTTTTCCAACTGGATCGCAGTCTCCGCGTCCTTCTGATGGCACAATTCACACTTCATTGAAGGAGTATTATATCAAAAATCGCGTCACCAGTGACCCTGCCGCGCAAATATGGCTTTTACAATGACTTTGCGGGGGCACGACTATATCTTTAATCGCCATTTGCCGTATATGAAGCCAGCTTCTTCTTCGCCAGAGTTTTTCCAGTTGGTGTCGCAGGAAATATATGAACGCGATATGGAGATTGATAGTCGCGATGCGTCTCACTTTCATCTGGCATGGAACGACACAATATAGCAGTCCATGCAACCTCAGAGGATACGGGCGGAGTGAATCCAAGCATTTCACCGGCAAGGAACACGGCTAGGGAATGGCTGTCAATATCCACTCCGTCGCCAGCTGTCGTGTGTAGATGTCGCGGAGCGGGTCTGTCTAATTCCAATTTCATGTACCGCACCATCTTGGCGTCCCAATTGCCATTCTCCACGGCCATTACGACATCCATCAGCGCATCGTCTGACGGATGCTCCAGGAAGCGCCCATAAAGTCTTGCTGCTCCGCACAGAGCAATGTCGATTTCGCGGCAAAGATCGGAATACCACTTGAGTGGCGAGTGTTCCAGTTCCGGCTTGCGACCTTTTCGCATGTCGTATGGCGCGATGATTACCGAGATGTTTTTTATCCCCACTTCCGACGCGAGATAGAAGATGTCTTCAATCGCATCGTCGCCGACAGGTACGCACCCGATTGTAGCCGCCTTGCCGTGAATCATTATGTCCCCGCCGAGATTCGTGCGCCCGTCCGCTTTCGCACGCGCCCTGTCCGATGCGTTTGGATATGTCACCTTGAGCGAAAGATAGTAGCTTGAATTCGGGTTCAAGTATCCAATCCCATAGATGCCCTCCGGGATCTGTCCGTCGCCCTCTCGCAACTTCGGGCCGAGCGTCCCGCTGAAGGCCGTCATCGGATAGATGCGCGGGGCTTTCCATCCAGGGGCGTGGACCTCGACAGATCGTTCGCTCTTGAATACGAGTATCCGCAACTTTCCGCCCGCGCTTTTCGCCACGCTTCTCAATTGCGGCTTCTTCGCGATAATCGCCGCAGTCCTGTCCGCGATTGAGTGCCGCGCCGCCTTTGCTGCAATCACGCCAGCGCCAAGTTCCACTGTTTCGCGGACAGACCAGCCCTTCTGCCACGTCACCGCCGCCACGCTGCAGACTAAGATTGCGCCGCCAACAACAACTCCAACTGCAATGTTTCCAATTTTCATGTCAAATCGCCCGGTTGTTTCGCAGGTTGCACCTACCATTTGGCGTAGTGCCAACGCCTGAGAAAGCTGTCACATTCACCAGAATCCGAACAATGATCTACCATCTTTCCGCCCTCATCATAAATGAAGACAGCTGGGCCAGACGGCAGGAATCCAATCCATGAAAGAACGACCGCCGTGTAGTTTGTTCCGTTCTGACTAAAGTCGATCACTTTCTTCACCTCGTCTGGCTCTGCGGCAAAGAGAGCGTCCTTGTTCGGATATGCGCAAAGCCGATTATACTTCCGTATGCCGGGACGTTCCAATACAATAACCGCCACCATCATGACACAAAAAGCTGTTGCCATGAACAAAATCCCCATAATGATCACACGGATCACATGGTAAAACACCCCTTTTGGATTGCTCTTTTTATCGCCCATTTCGTTGTTTCCCGTCACTATCCTCATTTCCAACGGCTTTGTGACATATTATAGCGAAACTGCCACGCCGAAATCAATAACTTGGCGAATCCGTCACATACGCCGCATAAAAGCGAGCCAAGGTGGGCTAGGGGCAGTTAGAGTCATGTAGAGTCGGGTAGAGTTATGGTGCGGACGCGGTGGGGGTGTTTCGGCGGCATGCGTTTTCAGCCACAAGGCTATCGCCAAGCCGAGCCGATGGTCGCGGGTGAGGCAGGCGGAAGGTCGCAGGCGTAAGAGAGACTTGCGTACGCAACCAGTGATAGACGCCGAGGCACGGCAGGCTAAACTCGGCTCATTACCTGATGTGCGATAGCCGTCGCGACCCTGGAGCCGAACGAGAGCCCCGCGAACCATCGGGCGGCGCGGCGATTTTCAGCCCTAAGCCGAAACTCGCGCCGCCGCAGAACAACTACATCGTGGGGTCGGGGGGAAACTCGCTCTGTTCTGGCGGCGGCTCGGAAGTTGTGTAGTTTTCGGTGCCAGTGTGCTCTATCTCGCGGTCGCCAAAACGCGTGAACTCGCGGTAGAAGTTGACCTTCACCTCGCCGGTCTCGCCGTTGCGGTTCTTAGCAACATCAATTATCGCAAGTTGCTCGTCGTTAACTTTCTCCGCCGCCGGCGTGCGCGACGGGCGGCGCAGGAGAAACACGACGTCGGCGTCCTGTTCGATCGCGCCGGAGTCACGGAGATCGGAAAGCTTGGGCTTCTCCTCTTTGTCGCCACGCTGCTCGTTCGCACGGGAAAGCTGGGAGAGGACGACAACAGGTATCTTTAGCTCCTTCGCCATAGCCTTTATCTGCTGGGAGATCATCGAGACTTCTATCTGGCGGCTTCCCATGCGCGCGGCCTCGCGGCATGTGCAGAGCTGCAGGTAGTCTATGACGATGAGCTCTATGCCGTGCTGCTTTTTTGCACGCCTTGCGCGGGCGCGGAGATCCATGACGTCGAGAGCGGCAGTGTCGTCAACGTAAATCGGAGCGCCCTTCAGCTCCTCGGCGGCAATCGAGAGATTCGAGATAAGCATCTGCTTCTCGCTCTTCGCGCAGAGGCCGCGGTTGAGGCGCCACATGTTCACGTGCGCACGGCCTGCAATCATTCGCCTCGTGAGCGCCTCAATCGGCATTTCTAGCGAGAAAATCATCACGGGGTGGCGCTTCCCGTCGTCGGACCTAATCGGAACATTGTTCATGTCCATTCCAAGGGCGCAGCTCTCTGCTATGTTCATCGCGAGCGACGTCTTGCCGACCGAAGGACGTGCGGCAATGACGATCATTTCGGAGTTCTTAAGCCCCTGAAGCTTCTCGTCGAGGTGCGTCAAGCCCGTCGAAAGGCCGTCGAGTGTCTTTCCGTTCGAATCGAACATCGCGTCGATATGGTGATAGCTCTCGTCGACGGCAGACGCCCATGGCATTGTCGAATCGCGCCTGAGTCCGATTTCGATAAACGACTTCTCGGCGTCGCCGAGAACGGCCTGCGCATCGGGATATTCTCCCTCGTCGTAGCACTTCTCGATCGTCGCCGTCGCGCGGTCGATCATCGTGCGCCTCAGCTGCTTGGCGATGATTATTCCGATGTAGTATTCGGCGTGGGCGGTCGTAGGCGTCTGGTCGATAAGCGACTGGATGTATGCGGCACCGCCAACGGCCTCAAGGTGCCCAGAACTTGAAAGTTCCTCCGTAAGCGTCAACGCGTCGAGCGGCCTCGATGCGCGAGCCATTGCCATCATCTCCTTGTATATCGCCCTGTTGCGCGGATCAAAGAAAGTCTCTGGGATTACGCCCGCCGACTGGCAGACGTCCATAACGCGCTCGTCGCGCCCCGTCGTATCAAGCAGTATCGATCCGAGCACTGCACGCTCGGCGTCGACGTTGTTCGGCGGCGTCTTCATGTCATTCATGGGGGCAATTATAGCAAATAGGCGCATTGCCGAATCGGCGCCGATGTCTACAGGTATCTAATAGATGTCAACAGGTTGCCAACACGGGCAATATTCAGCGCGGCAATGCGGACATGCGCTTGGAGATGGTCGCCTCGTACCCCTCTTCGGCGGGACGATAGTATTTCTTCGGTATCGTCAGGTACGCCTGCTTGACGTAGTGGTTTGCAAAGTTGTGCGGATACTTGTATTCCGTAACCTCGGCGCTTCCGACCGCTTTGACGTGCTTGTTCTTGAGATGTTCAGGAACCGGCTGCACCGCGCCCGCCTCGATATCGGCCATCGCCTCGGAAATCGCCATGCAACTCGCGTTCGACTTGGGCGCCGTCGCAAGATATGTCGTTGCTTGCGAGAGATTTATCGCGCACTCTGGCATGCCAACGAACTCGCACGCCTGCATCGCCGCAACCGCGACCGACAATCCGCGCGGATCCGCATTGCCGATGTCCTCGCTTGCGGAGATCACAAGCCGCCTCGCGATGAAGCGCGGATCCTCGCCTGCAGTCAGCATCTTACCAAGCCAGTAGACGGCGGCATCCGGGTCGCTCCCGCGAATCGACTTGATGAACGCGGAAATGGTGTCGTAATGGCCGTCTTCCTTCTTGTCGTAACGCACCTGGCGCCGCTGGACACATTCCTGGATGACCTCAAGCGTCAGATGCACCGCGCCGTCGTCGCTCTTCGGCGTCGAGCGCATCGCGATCTCGAGCGCCGTAAGCGCGTGCCTCGCGTCGCCGTCGCAGATCTCCGCAAGAAAGTCGCGAGCATCATCGTCGAGAACAGAATGAGTCGCGCCATACCCCCTCTCCTTGTCAGCAAGCGCCCTTTCAAGAAGTCGGGCGATTGCCACAGGCTTAAGCGCATGAAGCTCGAACACGAGCGAGCGCGAGGTAAGAGGCGTGTTGATGAAGAAATTCGGATTGTGCGTCGTAGCGCCGATCAAGACAACAGTTCCGTCCTCGACATAAGGCAGGAGAACATCCTGCTGCGACTTATTGAATCGGTGTATTTCGTCGATGAAGAGTATCGTTCCTCTCCCGCCGAGTTCGTCACGCGCCCTTTCGCATATCTTGCGGATGTCGGCGACGCCGGAAAGGACGCCGGAGAGCCGCACGAAATTGCGCTTTGTCGTCTTGGCGACGACTTCGGCAAGCGTCGTCTTGCCGCACCCGGGCGGCCCATAGAGGATTATGTTGGTGAGACGGTCGGCCTCTATCACGCGGCGAAGGAGCTTGCCCTCGCCAAGTATGTGGTCCTGCCCGACGACTTCCTCAAGCGTCGCGGGCCGCATGCGCGCGGCAAGAGGCTCGGTCTCGCGCCCTTCCATGCCTCATTCGCCGAACACGTACCAGTTCACGACTGTCTTGGGGAACAGCTTGCAGACGGCATAGACGTCGGCAAGCTTCATCGCCTTTGGCGCATAGATGAAGCATGTGTCGGTCATCTCGTCCTTTGCGACAGACTCGAATGACGGGTTGGTCGCGACAAGCTTGGGGTCGGTCGCGTTCGGATCGCTCCAGTCTTCCTTTATGACCGTAAGCGACGGCTTGCCGTCCACAAAGCGCACTTCAAATGGCTGTGAGAGACGCTCCTTGCGGTCGCGCCAGCTTTCGCGCGGGAGGAAGGCGCGATAGAAGAACTGCCCATCCTTGAAGCCATTGACCTTCGTCTCCGGGGAATCAAGCTGCATAAGGGCGGCGGCGAGCTTGATTGCGTCGCCAACCGACATCTCAGGCGGGAAGTCTGGCGTCATCTCGTGCTTTCCGCCGTTTGTCTCGCCAGTCCAAGTAAACTTGAACGTGCGCTTCTCCCCCTTCGGAATCTTGACAGCCGGCTGGAAGCGGCCGTATGTCGCGCTCTGGTCGAGAGCGTCGTCGAACTGCATCAGAGACTGCGGCAGGTTGTAGAGCGCGAACACGGCGAGCGGCATGTTCGTCGCGGCGACGGGAGAACCGTCCTTCTCGCGCGTACCGCCCGTCCAGACGATCGGCTGCTTGCGCTCGTCGCGCATGTCGCGGACAAGTGACCACAAATCCGGTTCCATCTTTATCTTCGTGCCTATTGGCCAGAATTTGCAGGCCTTCGCAGAAGCCGGCTTGCCGAGGGGCATACCCGCCTTTTCAAACGCGGCGGCGATATCCTTCACGCTGTCTTCAGCGAGGAACATCGACTCGTAGTCGTGGTCCGAGTCAGGACCGGCGAGAAAGAACTCGATCTGCGCGTCAAGACCGCAGTCGGTCGAGACGGCGGTGAGCGTCACGGAGTTTGTCGCGACGACGATGGAGGCAAGAATAGGAAGAATCATTTCAGGCACCTTTCAGTTGCGCGTTTGAAGCCCTCGGCGGAGCGGGCGATGATCTTTTCTTCGACCGCGCAGCTAAGACGGATGTATCCGGCGCGGCCGAAGCCGGAGCCGGGAACGGCGAGTATCTTTTCCTCGAGAAGCGCGTCGACGAACTTTGCGTCGTCGCCACCAGGCGCCTTCGGGAAGAAGTAGAATGCGCCGCGAGGCATCGTGAACTCGATCCCTGCGTCGGTAAGCACCTTCGCCATCAAGTCGTGGCGGCGCTTGTAGATGTCGAGATCGACGGTCGTGTCGCTGATCGCCGCCGCGAGGCGCTGGCCGATGACAGGTGCGTTGACGTAGCCGAGCGTGCGGTTTACGAGCGTGAGCGTCGTCATCATCGCGCCGTTGTCCGCCGCAGAGAGGGCGGGATTGACGGCGATGTAGCCGATTCGCTCACCAGCCATCGAACGCGTCTTCGAGAAGCTTCCAAGGACAAGCGCGAACTTCGAGAGCGGCAATATCGCGGGAACTTCCGCGCCGTCGTAGGCGAACGCGCGATAAGGCTCGTCGGAGAGGAGGAAAAGAGGACGCTCGCCCTTCGCGGCGCGTTCGGCGTTGACGCTCTCTACGACGTCGACGAGCGCCTTGAGCTCGTCTTTCGAATAGATGGTGCCGGTCGGGTTGTTGGGCGAGTTGACGAGGATCGCGCGCGTCTTAGGCGTCACGGCCGCGGCAATCGCGGGAACGTCAAGCGAGAAGTCTTCGTGCGTAGGAACTGGCTTCAAAACGCCGCCGAAGTGTCCGCAGTAGTTGCCGTATTCAACGAAATACGGGCTTGGGACAACAACCTCGTCACCTTCGTCGATTGTCGCC
>JAFYQC010000299.1 GCA_017547265.1 Kiritimatiellia bacterium
ATTTCACGCATCGAGGCTGCCGTGCGCGCCGGTTACACAATCATGTCTGGTTTCATAAGCCCCGGGGAAACAGCGGTGCGTGACCGGTTGCTGGCAAATGGCAGCGCGAAACTGGTTCACGTCCTGCCTTCCGGCATGAACATCGGCCATCGCCCTGACTCGCGCTATCTGCCTCTCATGACGGAAGGCCGATTCCTCGAAATCGCAGAAGGCAACGACGAAACCGAGTTCAGCCGCAACGCATGCCTGTCGCTCAACGACGCAATTGCCGCAATCGCAACGGCCGGCGCCGGCGGCGCGCTCTACTGGCGGGAAGACGGCCCGAAGTTCACAGCAGGGCTATAACGCAGGCTCTGTCCTGATTCGCAGGCTCTGTCCTGATTCGCAGGCTCTGCCCTGCGTAACCGTCCTGATTCGACAGCTCCGCCTGTCGTAACTCATCAACACCTACTTGCGGATTCGCAGGAACGCCTGCGGTGCCGTGCCGTCGCCAGGCGTGACGGTAAAACGCATCGTAGCGCCATCGCCCGCCGCCTCCGGCGTCACCGCCGGCGTCAGCTTCGCGGCACCTGCCCAGTCGCCGAGGTCGCCCGTAGCCTCGAACATCGCCGCCATCTTCTCCGCCGAACACTTCACCGCAGTTTCGCCATCGCGAACGGTAACGCTCACCGAAACCGACACGCTGCCCTGATGCGCGACATCCTCGTCGCGCAACAACGCCACTTCCTCAAACTCTATCTTCGGCTCATTCTCGAACAACCGCTCCGCGCCCAGCAGATACGCCGCCGCCGCGTTGGTATTGGCAACAACTGCTGCCTCGCCAGCCGCCGCGCTCCCGGCCGCGTTCTTCACACTGTCGGCCCACGCCTTGAACGCCGCGTATTCCGCCGCGCTCCCGCCAATCGCAGCCTTCACGCCTGCATCGGCAAAGCCCACGCCGTCAACCGCCGCGTTCACAACCACCACACTTGCGCCTGCCGCAACATCTGGTATCGGGTCTGCCGCCCCGCTCGGCGTCCAAATCACTTCGTCTATCCACGCGCAATCGTCACCGACCGAGTTAGATGCGTCCTTCGCATACGTCCATCGGATTGTGTGCGCACCGCCAGAAGTGACGCTGACGATAATATTTGTCCAGTCAACATTAGCCGCAGACCATACCGCTTCGCCGTCTATCGTCAGGTTGAGATAGTCGTACATTCTGCCGCGCTTTTCCTCGCCTGAGACCTTCGCCCAGAAGGACAACGTTCCAGCTCCAGACACGTTCCCTTGAATCCAAGAAGATTCGCCGTCTCCGATTGCAGCGCTCCTTGCCGACACCACCCAATCGTGATTCGTAGCGAAATCGCCGTACCACTCCGCACCAACGGAGGTCGTGAACAGCATATTCGTGCAATTCAGGAAATCCGCATAAGTCCATATCTTCTCGATCCATACCGCCGAGAATACCACATTCTCCCCCGTTAACACGTAAATCGTGCCGGGCGCGTACACCTTCTTGCCATCCGACCATCCGCCGAATACATACGAGAATCTTTCCAGCGTCCCTGCTCCCGGCAATGTCAGCGAATAACCCTCGTATTTGACGACGCCCCTCGGTGCGACACCAGCCGTGTTGCCATTGCCGTCGAACGTGGCGGTCACCGCTGCAGGCACCCATGCGAACTCGTCAACCCATGCGCAATCACCTCCCTCGTAGTCCGGCTCGTCATAATCATCTTTGCGGTAAGTCCAAGACAGCGTATGCACCCCCGAACCAACCACCGCAAATGTCAAGTTCGTCCAATCGGTTTCACCGGCCATCCAATCCTGTTCTACTCCATCGACAAAAAACGCCACATAATCGTATCGTTCGCCTTTGTACGTCTCTTCGCAAGAAACTTTCCACCAGAACGACACGACGCCCTCGCCTATGACTGTCGTTGTCATGGTTGATTCGCTTTCAAGTCCGATTTCTCCGCTTCTCATTGACCCAACCCCGTCGTGGCTTACCACGACATCGTTCGTCCACGCTTCGCCATCACCTGCCGAGAACATCCGCGCCGGCGCATTCATGTAGTCGCTGACCGACCACGCCTTTTCGTCCCATGCCGCATAAAGCATGACGGACTCATCAGACTCAAGCGTAAGGTCAACTACGTTTGCCCCGTCGCCATAAACGACCTCGCCATCCGGCACAGTCGCCCATCCGGCGAACGCAAACCCAGGCCTTGCAAAAACATTCAATGGCAGTTCTGACGCCTCGCCCACAATACACGTCTGCTCCGGCATATCCCCAAATCCACCATTCGCATCAAACGCTACATGATAGAGATTCCCGGCCCAATGCGCATAGAACGTGTGCGCCCTCGTCAGCGTCACCTGCGTCCCTGCCGTAACCTGTACACCGTTCACGGGGTCCGTCCACCACCCAAGGAACGTCGCCCCGCACCTTGTCGGCTCCACCTCCGGAAGCGCATACGTCATCCCCGTTATCTGCTCTATTACGCGGCTCTCGGGCAATCCCCCGTTTGCATCAAACGTCACATTGAACCTGTTCGGCTCCCAATACGTTATCTCGCGGGAATTGCGCGTCGGCCAACTTTCGGGCAACGTCCTTGACGTAGCCACACCATCCCATCCCAACGAGCCGTTCACCACGAACACGGTCACGCCGTCCGCGATCCCGCTGAAAACCGACACATCGTATATAGGCGCGTTGCCTACGAAATACAGTGATCCAAGTTCAGCGCATCCCTCGAACACGTTCTTCCCAAGCGACGCCACGCTTTCGGGAATCGTCAACGTCGCAAGCGACGAGCAGTTCTTGAACGCATAGTCCGGCAATGCTTCAAGCTGCGAAGAAAGCGACACGCGCGCCAGCTTCGTGCAGCCGCTGAACGCCGACGCACCAAT
Source organism: Kiritimatiellia bacterium (assembly GCA_017547265.1). The sequence goes on from JAFYQC010000299.1 coordinate 2,896, forward strand.
CGTCGTAATGCTGTCGGGGACCCCGATCTCCGTCAGTGCCGTGCAGTTCGCAAAGCAGTTCGCGCAAATCCTAGTCTCGCCAGGAGCAATGTTTATCTGCGCAAGTTTGTTGTACACCTCCGGGAAAAGCGAACCCATCGTCTGATGCGCCGTCGCAGTCGTTATGTTGGTTATGGACTCGCAGCCAGTGAAAATGCCTACGCCAAGATTCGTCACGCTGGACGGAATATATACATCTCTTACCGATTCGCAATCATCATATGCGTGGTGACCTATGCTTTGCAATCCAGGTGCAAAACTCGCTGCCGTCACCTTGGAACATCCCGAGAACGCATACGCGCCAACGGACTTCAGCGAGCTTGGAAGATTTATGCCCCCAAGTCGCCAATCTTGCCAAAAAGCATAGTTGCCTATTGCCTGCACGGAGCTTGACAACGACAGTTCTTGAAGCGCAGTACATCCTGCAAATGCGAAGTCGCCAATCATCTTTAACGACCTCGGCAGTTTTACGCTCTCCAATGCGACGCATCCTTGAAACGCGGCTACACCAAGCACCTCTATATCATTTGGCAGCGCAATAGACGCAAGTGCGGCACAATCCCGAAACGCCGAGGCACACACTTGTGTAACAGTTGACGGAATCGTAATGTCCGACAGCGACTTGCAGCCCCTGAAGGCGTTTACAGTCAACGTCCATTCGCCATCTGGCACCACAACCGTATCAATGTTCGTATAGGCGGACGGGAACAGCGTCGCAAACGACTGAACATGTGTCGGCGACATAACGCCAGTAAGCCGCCTGCAATCTACAAAGGCATTCGCCCCCACGCTCGTCAGACTAACGGGCAATGAAACAGAGAGCATCCGCCAGCAATTGGAGAACGCCTGTTCGCCGATTGTTGTCAGCCCTTCTTCGCACACAAGATTCGGAAGCATGGCGCAGTTGGCGAACGCTTCATTACCAATTGTCTTCAATCCCTGCGGAAGTTTCAAGTCCTGAAGCCAAGTGCAGTTCTTGAACGCACCGTCATCGATTTTCTCGACACCGTCGGGAATCTCGACCTCCTCCAACGCCGTACATCCCATAAACGCATTTACACCGATGTATTTCAGAGATGACGGCAGACTCACGCGCTCTAAACCCGTCAGTCCTTCAAAGGCAGTCAGTCCTTCAAAGGCATAAGATGCTATCCCGACTACAGGATATCCACAGATATAATGTGGCACCTCTATGTAAGCTGCTGAAGTTGAATTGATCTCAACACCAAAAATAGTTACCACTTCATTTTCAGAGACAAGGTATCGCCAAACATTTCCACTTATTGTTACCTCCTTGATTCCGCTGATATACGCGCCCTCCACGGAGAGGTCACCGGGAATGATCGGCCCGTCGTCAGTGTAGTCGCTGGTCGGCCAATCGGTGGGTATGGACCACGCGTCGTCGGCGTACATGCGGAACTTCGCCTTGCCGCCGTCCGAGTTTTGCAGCACCCAGTGGTCCGACCCGTCGGAGCTGCAGTAATGGAGATAATAGCCGGTGTTGCTGTCGCTGGTGGACGCGGGACCGGTGCCGGACGAGTTGCTCAGTCTCAACGGCAGGCCGAGGTCGCCCGGCTTGACCGTGTAGACGAAGTAGAAGTCCGTATAGTACGTCCAGTCGGTGGAGGGGTCGCCCTTGTCGTTGGTCTCCAGCATTCCGCTCTTCTGCCATGCCTTCGGCCCGGTGGAGCTGTACTCCGCCTCGGCGTAATGCTCGCCTATCCACAAGCCGAGCCTCGGCTTGTAGAGGGAAAGGTCGAGCGAACTCCCGCCCAACGCGCCAGGCGCGAAGTACCAGGTCTTCGGCGTCTTGGCGCCAAACGAAGCCTTTACTTCCGCCCAGTTCGTTACCAGCATCCTGACGCGGACGTACATCTCGTCGCCGGCAACGAGCGGATTCTCCGCCGAACAGCGGTCCGGAGAGAGGCTGTTGCGGGTACCGAACTTCATTGCATCGGTATCCACGACGCGTATGTCCACGATGTCGCCGTCGCCTACCGCGGCGAATGTCGCGAACGGCATAATTAATACCGCACTCACGACAAATGTAAGCGTGCCAAACATTGTCACAGCCTCTCGGCACAACATAGTTAAAGTCTTCATAATTGCGTTATTGCTTCTGGTTCGTTTTGGCGACAGCATAGTCTTTAACTATTTCATTGCACCGCTCCTTGACGATGCTCCAAATTGAAAATGGAATAATAGTGTTCCGTGTATAACCATACTTTTCCAACTCGTTACACATTAATTCTTTGTGCTGTTTATTATTTGATATCGTAACACAATGACATCGATATTTAAATGCTGGGTTCTCGTTGACAGAACGAATACTCATTACTTTATAATTGTCCGGGTCCGTATGCTCATAAACCTGTCGCATGAGATAACTATCCTGAGCCAATATGCGACTATCAATCAAACGCGGTGTGAAAATAACAGTCTCACTTCCTTTTTCTCCCGGAATTGGCGATTGTTCACCATCTGGAATGTCAAAATCATGTTTGTCAGTTTCTAATATCCAAACTGTTGGTTGACCTTCGGAATGCGAATTAACAGAATTTAAGGCAAACCAAAGTGCAATAAGACTATTGCTTGTCCAATCGAGAAAACGGGTCTCAATACCATAATGTTGCGCCAATGCGATTATGTCCCACTCAGAATAGTCTCCATTTGTATTCACAATACTTTGAATAATCCTTAAACGATTGCGTTCAAAGGCAATCGGTTGCGAAATGTGACATTCATTATTATAAATCACTTGGGCGATTTTCGCAACAAGAGGCTTGTCTTTCTTCTGTCCCCGAAACAGAAGTGCAGGGCGATCACTTCCAAACCGATGTATCTGTGCAAGTGCCCGTTGCTGATAGGGCAAAATCGCCATCAGATACTCCTGTACAGTCGTTATTTCCTGTTCCATTTGCCGCGCCTCCTTTCGGTGCATAGAGAGAAGCGTCGGCGGCAAAAGAAGAGCGGCGCACTCTCGAAATCCTGTCTTCTGGAGGCGCCGGTAAGAGCCTGAATGAAACAAGAAAAGAAAGTACGCCGCATGG
>JAFYQC010000300.1 GCA_017547265.1 Kiritimatiellia bacterium
AGCAGAAGAACCCGAACGGCGCTGTGCAGGGCGATGCGAACGTCTTCATCTTTCCCGACCTCAACGCCGGCAACATCGGCTACAAGATCGCGCAGAGAATCGGCGGCGCTGACGCCATCGGGCCGAACCTCCAGGGTCTTGCCAAGGCGATGAACGACCTCTCGCGCGGCTGCTCCGCCGAGGACATCGTTGGAACCATCTGTGTAACACTGCTACAGTCGACGACAAAGTGACAGACAACAAGATGATCGAGCGCGCGAAGCAAGTCTTCGCAGTTGAGATCGAGGGTCTCGAGAAGACCCGCGACTCGCTCGGTGCATCTTTTGTCAAGGCGGTCCGGCTGATTCTCGACACTGTCTCGGACGGCGGCATTGTCGTCGTCTCGGGCGTCGGCAAGAATCTCCACATCGCCGAGAAGATGAGCGCCATCTTCTCTTCGACTGGCACGCGCTCGATCGTCCTCAATCCCGTGCAGGCGATGCACGGCGACCTCGGCATGGTTTCCGCGAAGGACGTCCTTATCGCGCTTAGCTTCTCCGGCGAGTCGGCCGAGGTGAACAACCTCATCCCCGCGATCCGCCGTCATGGGCTCAAGGTCATCTCGATGACAGGTCGCCCCGACTCGACGCTTGCGCAGATGAGCGACATCCATATCGAGATTCCGTGCGGCAAGGAGGCGTGCCCGTTCGGCATGGCGCCGACGAACTCGACGACGGCGACGATGGCTATGGGCGATGCGCTCGCGATGGTGATGATCGACGCGCAGAAGTTCCCGGTCGAGGACTACGCGATGAACCATCCGGCCGGCGCAATCGGCCGTGCGCTCGTCATGAAGGTGACCGACGTCATGCGCTCGGGCGAGCGACTCGCGAAGGTCGGCCCGAAAGCCACCGTGCTAGACGCGCTGATGGCGATGACGAAGGCGCAGGGCGGCAGCGCAGTAGTCGCAGATGCGGACGACAAGCTTCTCGGCATTTTCACCGATGGCGACTTCCGCCGCATCATGAGCGAGAGAGGCAAGTTAGAGTCAAATAGAGTCGGAGTAGGGTCTGGTAGCGTCGGCAAGACCCTGGTTGACTCTAACTCGACCCTAAATGACCCTATCTCCCTCTACATGACCAAGTCTCCGCTCTTCGTCTACGACGACGCGTATGCGGCGGAGCTCCTCAAGATTTTCGAGAGAAAGCGCATCGACGACCTGCCGGTGTGCGACAAGTCCGGCCGAGTGGTCGGACTCGTGGACATTCAAGACCTACCAAAAATGAAAGTGCTATGAAAAGGTGGTAGGGGCGTGTCTCCGACGCGCCCGCAAGCCAAAGGCATAGGCAATCAAACAATTTAAATCAAGGAAAGGAACGAGAAAATGAACAAGAAGATCGTGATGATGACGGCAATGGCCCTTGCGGCCACGGTTGCGTTTGCGGCCCCCAGGACTTCGAAGAAACCGGCGGTCTCCGACGAGGACGCGCCTACGACTGGCAAGGAAGCCAAGATCATGCTCGACCAGTTCCCGAAGCTCGGTCGCCAGTCCACGCTTCCGGCACCATCGCTCCAGGGCGGTTCTATCGTGGGCAAGTGCTACACGAAGCCGAGGAGCTGGATCGTCCTCGAGGCGAAGTACACGACCTTCGTGAAGTGGCAGGACCAGCTCACCTTCACATGGCATGTCCTTCTCGAGACGAAGTCGGCGACCGAGAACAAGGGCAACAAGGAAGGCCTCGCCCCTTACTCCTATTTCACGACTTCCACGACCTACCAGAACATTCCGCAGGGTTCGCATGCGGCTTCCGTGTGCCTGCATCCCTCCTACCTCGAGCGCTTCGGAGAGGCGAAGGCCATCGGTCTCGTCATCACCAACGCGAAGGGCGAGATACTCCAGGGCGACAGCGAGAGCGAGATCAACGGAATCGCCAAGCACTCGAAGTGGTGGGAGAACCAGGACATCATGAACAAGCAGCAGGCCGACGGCAAGCCGATGATCGAGCGCCGCCAGGGCCTTATGGACCGCTCCAAGACGATTTGGGCGCTCGTGAACCCGAACGACTACGAGCAGGTCGCGCAGTAATGATTAGTGGTTGGTGTTTAGTGGCTGGATACCTGACTCCTGACTACTGACCCCTGACCCCTGACAACAGGAACTGGATAGTATGGCAAAAAGATACTTAACGTTAGACATCGGCGCTTCCTCGGTGAAGCTTGCCGAGTATGAAGGCGGCAAGGGAGGGTTGACGCTCGTCAACTACGGCATTGCCGCCCTCGCCGCGCCGCTCGATGCGGGCAACGCCGGCGCGCTTCTTTCGCCTGCGCTCCTCGAGATAGTCCGCGAGAAGGGCATCAAGCCCGGTCCCGTCGCCGTCTCGATATCGGGACAGATGGTGTTCCCGCGTTTCGCCTCCATCGCGGCCGCAGGCGGAGCGGACAAGTTCGACCAGATGGTTCGTTTCGAGATCGAGCAGAACATCCCGTTCCCGATCGACGAGATGATCTGCGACCGCCAGATTCTCGGCGACAACGAGAACGGCGAGAAGAACGTCATGATCGTCGCCGCGAAAATCGACCAGGTCGAGGACATCGCTGCCGCCGTGCGCGGCGCGGGCTTCACCCCCGAGCTCGTCGACGTCGCGCCGATCGCGCTCACGAACGTGCTACGCTACACCGGCGCCACGGACGAAGGCTGCGTTGTCGTACTTGACATCGGCGCCAAGACGACCTCGCTCGTCATTGCCGACGGCGACAAGCTCTACAACCGCTCGATTCCCGTCGCTGGCAACACGATCACCAAGGAGATCGCAATTGCGCTTGGGTGCACGCCCGACGAAGCCGAGGCCTACAAGCGCGAGGCGGCGTATGTTGCGCTTGGCGGCGTAGTCGAGGACGAAGACGAGACGCGCGACCGCGTTTCCAAGGTCTGCCGCGCGGCAATGACGCGCCTCCATGCCGAAGTGTCGCGCTCCATCAACTTCTACCGCTCGCAGCAGGGTGGAAGCGTTCCGGTGAAGCTCTACGTCACTGGCGGCACGGCGCTCCTCCCGCAGCTCGACCGTTTCTTTGCCGAGAGCCTGCAGCTTGAGGTAGAGTACGTAAATCCCTTTTCCGTCGTTGGCGTCGGCCCGAAGGTTGACCCCGAGGCGATCGAGGCCGATGGCATACTCCTTCCGGCGACGGTTGGCCTCGCAATCCACATGGTCGGCCTTGCAACGTTCGCGATCAACCTCCTGCCGCCGTCGCTCATCAAGGAGCGCGCCGACGTCGCGAGGATTCCGTTCGTCGCAATCGGCGCCGTTTCGCTCGTCGCAGCCCTCGTGCTCGTGATGCTCGCCGCCCGTCGCGGCGCCGCGGAGGCGGAGGCCGAGAGCGCCGCAGTGTCTGCGGAGGCGTCGCGTCTCCGCTCCGTCGAAACCAAGGTAAAGGACGCGCTTGCCGCCGAGGAGCGCGAAGCCGCGAAGGCCGACGTGTTCAAGAACCTGTTCAACAAGCGCGCGCTTTCCGTTGCGAAGATCATGGCGATTCGCTCCGCGCTCGGCAACGAGATGTGGATCGAGAAGTGGGAAGGCGACCGCATAACGATACGCGGCTGGTCTGACGACCTCAAGACGCTCGTCTCCCGCACGAAGACGGGCGGCTCCACCGCGGCGCAGATCATAGAGGCGCGGCTTAAGGGCTCGCCGGTGGTTGATCCGGCGTCAGTCAAGATCGAGTCGATGACCGACGTCGGCAAGGACGCGGCGCTCAAGCAGATCGTTGTCGTCGTCAAGTTCAAGTCCGGGAAGGGAGAAGAGCGATGAACTTGTCCAAGAACCAGATAGTAATGCTCGCGATAGGCGGAGTCGCGCTTGTCGCCTCGGCCGCGCTTGGATATCTTGCGTTCAGCGCATACTCCGCGAAGTCTGAAGCGGCTGAAACTGCGGAAAGCGATGCCTCGGCGGTTCAATCCCTTTACCGAGCCGCGATAAGCCCAGACACTGCCAGCGTTGCGGCCGTGAACAAGAATCGCGATGCGCTCGCGGGGTGGACCGAAGCCGCGCTTTCGACCGCTTCCGCCGGCGACCGTTCGATTGCAACCGACGTCAACGAGGCGGCGTTCAAGCAGAAGCTCGTTGACGAAGCCCGCACGCTCTCGGGCCTTCCGGGTGGCGTAAACGGCAAGATCATGAAGGACGTTTCCGCGTTTGGCTTTCCGGATTTCGTTACTGGCGACAAGCTGCCGGACAAGGCCATGCTCCCGCGCCTGCAGCGCTTGTGGGGAGACGTCAGCATCCTTGTAAAGACGCTTTCGGACTGCGGTGTAGTCGAAGTCGTTCGCATCGAGCCCGGCGCGGCAAATCAGCAGGCGCAGGCGACGGCCGAGCCGAAGGACACAAAGAAGGCCAAGAAGCGCAAGAAAAAAGACGCCGAGGAGGAGAAGCCCGTCTATACGGAAGAGAAGTACGTGATTGACTTCCGCGCAAAGCCGGCGGCTCTCGTCAAGGTCGTCAATGCGCTTGCGACGTCGGAGCGCTTCGCAGTCCTGGAAGCACTCGATTTCGCGCGCGAAGGCGACATGATCGGCAAGGCGCTTGGCGAAGGCGACAAGAAGGGCGCGGGCGAGCAGCAGACCTCGCGTCCGCGGCGGAGGCGCCGCGAACAGGCGGAGTTCGGCGCTGATGCCACTACGCCGGATGCCGCCGCAGAGTCTGACAAGGGCGTTGTGAACGATCCTGCGAAGGAGGAACCGTTCCTCGTGCGGGCGACGATCGCAACATATGATTTTGGCTCGGGCGCGAAGGCATCCGATGCGGCTCCTGCCGAAGGCGGCGAGGCGGCAGATGCTGCCGCGGCCGGCGAGTCCGCCGAGAAGCCCGCAGCGGCTGAAGGCGTAAAGGAAGAGAAGGAGGGAGTGGAATGATCTCCAGGAATTCCGGAGGCGGCTTCTTTGCCGCACATTGGGACTGGCTCGTGGCGGGCGCTGGTGTCGTTGCGCTTGTCGTAGGCATAGCGCTCTTCGTCATGACTGGCGGCGGAGATCCCGAGGAGAACGCTGCTGCAGTCGTAAACCGCCTTAAGTCGGCGAAGAAGGCCGACACAGGCGTCAAGCCCGTGGACATGACGTCATACGAACGTGCGCTCCAGTTTGCCGTCAAGCCGCCGGCGATTGCCGAAGTCGCGGACGAGGGCGGCAACTTCCTCGTTTCCGAGCGACGCATCTTCTGCCAGGCGTGCAAGAAGCCGATCAAGGACGGCACGAAGGTGTGCCCGCTCTGCGGCGAGGCACAGCCCGAGCCGGAGAAGCCTGTTGCGGACGCGGACAGTGACGGGCTTCCCGACGACTGGGAGAAGAAGTACGGCCTCGACGTGGCGCAGAACGATGCTGACGCGGATAAGGACGGCGACGGCTTCACGAACGCCGAGGAGTTCGCGGCGGGCACAGATCCGGCCGACAAGAACTCGCATCCGGACTACTTTGACTCGCTCAAGCTCGTCTTGCCTCTCAAGGAAACGGTGCTTCCGTTCTTCTTCGAGAAGGCCGAGAACCTTCCGGGCGGAAAGATCAGGTACTACTTCCGCGACCCGAAAGCAAAGAACGACTACGGCGGGCGCGGTCGCCAGTACAACCCGCTCGAGGGCGAGGAGATCGGCAAGACCGGCTTCGTAGTGAAGGGTCTCGAGAAGAAAACAATTAAGGTGAAGGTCGCCGCGGTCAAGGGCGAAAAGGCACTTGAAAGGCCGCGCGAGGTCGCTTTTGCGACCGTGGAGCGCAAGGAGGACGGCAAGAAGCTTGTCCTTCGCGATGACGAAAAGCGCACGCCGGTCGATGTGCAGGCGACGCTTGAGTTCAGCCGTGGCGAGACGAAGACATTCGTCGTTCGGACTGGCGGAACGATTGATTTGTACGGGAACAAGTACAAGGTCGTGGAAGTGAAAAGCGTCGGGAAGGGCGCAAAAGTCACTCTCGAGGATTCGATTCTTGGAAAAATTCGTACAGTTGAAGCCCTTGAACAGTGAAGAGAATTAAGATATAATACGCAATACAACTCATTAGGAGCAAGTTCGATATGAGGAACCTTAGGAAATATGTCGCGCTAACAACGACCATCGCGTTCATTGCACTTGGTCAGAGCATGAATGCACAGGATGATCTTGACGACCTGTTGGCCGACCTTGAGGGAGAAACTCCCGCGGCGAAGCCCGCGGCAGCGCCTGCGGCCGAAGAGCCCGCACCTGCAGCCGAA
>JAFYQC010000301.1 GCA_017547265.1 Kiritimatiellia bacterium
GAGGTGCTGCGAGCGGGAGTCAATCTTAGGGGGAAGGACTTTGTCTACAGATGTCGAGATCCACAATGTCCATCCCCTGAGATGATGCTCGTCGCCGGAGAACGGGGGATTCGTGTCCCGCACTTTAGGCATCGGTCGAACAAGGGCTGCAAATGCGGCGCAGGGGAAACTGAATGGCATCTTGAGTGGAAGTCGCATTTCGACCGCGTTGAAGTCGACATGGGAATCGATACAGTAACGGGCGAGCGGAACCGGGCGGATGCCGTGACAGGGGAGAACCTTGTCATTGAGTTCCAGCACTCGCCCATTTCATTGGAAGAGCAGACGAACCGCGAAAGATTTTATACCTCAAAGGGAGGACTTGTTTGGGTAGTGGATGCAAGCAGGAAGAGATCTGTTGCCAGATTTGAACGATCATATGGCGAAAAAGAGATAGTGTCGTGGGATCACCCAGTATTTCCACGGTGTCATCTGTCGGCCTGGCCTGACGATGCATTCCCAGAAGGGTGGTATAATCGTCCAGTTGGAGTAATATTCGACTATGGCGAAGGTAGAAACTTTTATGGCGAGGGCCGCAACCTCGTGTTCCTATTTCCCGGCCGTCGGGAAGGGAAGGCCATTTGCAGATTCTTTAGCAAAGATGAGTGCGTGAGTATGTTGGCTGAAAATCCTTCATACTTCACGAAGTCCGTCTCTGAAATTGAGAATGAGGTTCAGGAGCGGGCGGAAGCCTACGAAGAGAAGCACAAGGCGGAGGGAAGCAAGCAGAATAATCAAGTGTATCGGACAGCAGTGATGCTCCATCAGACGAATATGCCCAATGTGCTTGCTGATCAATTTGGTTGCTATTGGCTGAAGGCACCTAATGGGAAATACTATCCAGCAGGGAAAAGACTGCCTTATGTGCCACCATTTCAGCGAAGATTCGCCCGCAGGAAATTTCGTATGTAGTGGCTAACGACAAATGGGGTTGAGTGTACGCATGAATGAGTGGGTCGTAAAAACTGTACGATTTGGACGCATTGCAATCGCCGTGATAGTCGCGGCGGCGGGGATGTGTTTGCATGCGGACGATCTGGTCTACACGACGAACTGCTACGAGGTCGTAGCGGGCGATGTTCCGCACATTCGCTGCACGGAGGACGACGCGCTCGACTTTACCGTCCAGAGCTTCGGAACCAACGGATGGCGCATAGTGGCCGCCACTGCGGGCGGCTGGTGCGATGTCGAGATAGGCGTTGTGGGGGCTCTTCTTCGCTATGCATACACGACGAACAAGAGCACGGTGACGGGAACAGGAGAAGTCTTCAGGTTCATGTTCAGGTCATGGGGTTGGGATGCCTGCGAAGACCACTACGTGAGGAGCATGGGCTGGATGACGCTTACCATAGACGGTGACAAACTGACCATCCTCGCGGGGGAGTTCACGACCCAGTCCGGCGTGTCCCTCGTCGGAAGAGGCGATCCGACAGTGCCCGACCTGCCGACAGAGGGTGTAATCTGGAAGTGCGACTTCAACGGATGTCCCGAATATGGCATGATAACAAACGATGTGGATATCGGGCGACATGCCTCATGGATGAGTTCCCGCTCGTGCGCGGAATTCTGCCCCGACCCGTTCTGGGGGCGTGCTTGTGCAGACGTCGGCATGGTCCAAGGCGACCGTCTGTCGTTTTTCGTAAACGAAAAGTCGGACGGAAACGCAGTCGTGCCAGTCGTTCCCGCGAAGTGGGAGGTGCTGTCCTCCTCGTTCGCGTTTAACCAGCTCACTCCTTGCGAACCTGAAGAGCCGCTTTATGCCGACGAGACTAAATTTCCGACGCATAGGTTGCTCTACGTAATGGGAAGCGTGGCGAACATCGACGACAAGATCGCGCTCCGGTTCTGCGGCGTGTACGACGACTGGTATGAAGACTTTGTAGGCAGCCGCTGGGAGCTTAACGCTGGCTTCTACGATCCCGCCAGCGGAGAGCTGGCAACGCGGACTGTCGAACTCGCATCGTCGGATGCGCTGAAGTTGCTTCCTGACGCCACGAACCACTGGACTGTGGTCGAGATAGAGGCCATAAACGACGGCTCTCCCCTGGGACTTGCGTACAGAATATACATCGACGGCATCCTTGCATGTAGCGCGGAGGATGGATCAACCGTGTTTAGGGCGCGGCCGGAGGCAGCGTCTGACAGGAACGGCGTCGCCGCCCTGTGCTTTGGCGGGAGCCTGGGCTTGGACGACATAGTATTCCGGCGCAAGACGATTGAACCGCTGGCGGGCGTTAGCATTGAGTCCGCTGTCCAGTTTACGGATGACGAGCTCCCGAACCTCGCCGGGATAATCGGTCTCGACCGTCTGCGCGGGGTCGACAGCATCGCGCTCTACGAATGGGACGCTCAGTCCACAGGAGCGCCGAAGCTGTGTGTCCAGCTCGGATTGTCGCCGTTTGCCATGAATACAAGTGGCACGCAACTCCAACTCGGCTTCAAGAACCCCACGGTTGTGGCGGCGGGGATCGATCCTGTTGCCCACACTGTCACGGGGCGTGTCGTCCCAGCGGCTGGAACGCGTATAGTGCAACCACCTATGCCATATATGTTCGGTATCAAGCATTACTTGGACTTTGGAACGCCATACGCGCACGCCGAGGATTATGGCGGTTCAATTTACCAGAACCACGACGGGTGGCGGCTCGACATATCGGATTACGCCGCCTCGAACGGCGTGTTCAGGATTACCTACGATCCAAAGTTCGCGGATGATGGTTCGGCGTTCTTCTCGCTCTCGATCAAGGACTTCCGTTACTGATCCTTCGCAGGGTTTGCCGCCGTTTTCCAATGGACGGCGAATGTAGTTTTATGGTTGACGCAGGCGCAATTGTGCGATTTATTTAAAAGAGACGTGTCGGTAATAAGTAGGCACATAAAGAACATATTCACGGAGGGTGAACTTGAGAAAGAGAGCAATTTGCATTTTTTGCAAAGTGCAAATTCGGATAGGCCGATAGCATTGTATAGCCTTATCGATGACAAAACCCTATACCTCGTTGGAGCGTCGCTGAAAGATCTTGGTTGGAAGTGTTTCGCATTCACGAAGCTGGACTCTGCCGAAATCCCGCGTCTAAAAGCGAGGGTGTGAGGTGTTCTTACCCCGCAATACTGCTTAATGGGACAATTTGATGGCGATTTTGGTATCAAATTGACAGATAATAGCGGTCTTCTTGACAAATAGATCCCGAAAATGGTATCATATTGACATGAATAACTTTGAGAAAGTCTATGAGACTGCCGCAGACAGGCATGGACTCATAACGGTTGAAGATGCCGCCGAACTTGGCATCCACCGCAAGCAGTTGCTTTCGTGGGAGGCGATGGGGCGGCTTGAACGGTGCGGGCGTGGTGTCTATCGGCTCAACCATCATGTTCCAACACCCTACGACCATTTTGCGGAGGCCGTTGCCCTAGTTGGACGCGGGGCTGTCATATATGCCGACGGTGTCCTTGCTATGCATAATCTCGCCCTTGTCAATCCTCCGCAGATTCAAGTAGCTGTCGCAAGGCGCGTCCGCAGAAATCTTCCCGATTGGATTCGTCTTGTGAAGCGAACGGACGATGTCCGTGAGGAGTCGTTTGAGGGAATCGCCTGCCAGCCAGTTGCAGACGCAATCCGCACATGCCGTGGTATGGTTATGAGGGAGCGTCTATTGGACGCAATAGATGAGGCGGCTCGTCAAGGGCTTGTCAGCCGGCAGGAATACAATGATCTCAAGAAGGAATTTTCAGAATGACTCGCCCCAACACATGCACCAATCTCATCAAGGCGATAAACCGAGTCGCCGGCCCCGAGCGCGATGCACTCAGACTCAGTCGCGCACTTGCCAATGTCATCGTTGCACAGATGCTTCCCGATGGCGTTGTCAAAGGCGGAAGTTCCCTGATGTTCCGTTACGGCGGAAACGCAACGCGCTATACTCGTGACATGGATACGGCGCGGGTGATGTCCCTCGACGCGTATCTCGACAAACTGGAAGCAAGCCTCAAGGTCGGTTGGAACGGCTTTACTGGAAGGCTGCAGCGCGTTGAACCGCCTCATCCCGCAGGTGTCCCGCAGGGGTATGTCATGATTCCATACGATGTCAAACTCGCCTACAACGGTCGCTCGTGGCAGACTGTGAGAATTGAAATCGGGCATAACGAAATCGGAGATGCGGACGATGCGGAAATGGAGGACGCGTCCGATTTGGCGGCACTGTTTGAGGAGCTTGGCTTCCCGCGCCCCAAGCCCATCCCGGTAATGAAGCTGCCCTACCAGATTGCACAGAAGCTACATGCCGTCACCACGGAAGGCACGGACAGGCCGCATGACCTCGTTGATTTGCAGCTTATATGCGGTCATTCGGAAATCGACCTCTCTGCAGCCAGGGCGATCTGCGTTAGGTTGTTTGACTACCGTCGCTGTCAGACTTGGCCGCCGACGGTGATTAAAGGCGACGGGTGGGATTCGCTTTACGATGACGCGCGGCACGGGCTTTCCGTTCTCCCAACTTGCGACGAAGCCGTGAAATGGGCGAACGAACTGATTGCTTCAATAGCCAAGGCGTAGAGAAGTGCCCAGCCGTGCGGAACCGCGCGCGGGGGTGGGGAAGGGCGCGCGCGAGGGGAGATTGGGGTGGACGAAAAA
>JAFYQC010000302.1 GCA_017547265.1 Kiritimatiellia bacterium
GGTCGTGATCGACGAAAGGGCAAGATGCGGGGAGCTTTTTGTGGACAACCTCGAAATCGCCGCGTCGTACGAGTGGACGGTCGAAGGCGACGGCGATTCCGGCAAGGGGACGTTCAAGACCGAAGACAGAGCGCCGCGGCTCATCCGCTATCCAGGCGTTCCGAACGTCCGAGACTTAGGCGGCTACATCGGCCTCGGTGGTCGTCGCGCAAAGCAGGGCATGATCATTCGCTCGTCAGGCCTCAACAACAACGCGCACAACACGTATTACACCATCGACGAGCTCAAGGAGATGGGGAAGCACGATGAAATCAAGGCGGCTGCGGATGCGGCCCAGAAGCGCCTTGACCAGCTGCTTGCGTGGCAGGCCGACCCAAAGACATTCGACCGCGAGGACTCAGAATACAAGGAATGGTGCACTCGGCATGTTGACGAGCCTGTCACCAAATTCCTCTCGTCTCGCGTCCACAGGGCCAAGGCGGCCGTCAAGAAAGGTGGCGAACCCATGGTGAAGAAGGGCAAGGCGCTCGGGACGAGCCGTGTCGACGGCGAGAACGGAGCATACATCCGCGCTCGCTTTGGCATCAAGAGCGACATAGACCTTCGTTCGGACAGCGAGTGCTACGGCATGACGGGCTCGCCGCTTGGCGATACCGTTACATGGTTCCACTACTCGTCGAGTGCCTACGGCGGCATGCAGGGGAAGTCCGGCAAGACGGCGTTCGCGAATGTGTTCAAGGTGTTTCTCGACGAGAAGAACTATCCAATCGACTTCCACTGCATTGCGGGCCAGGACCGCACTGGCGCCGTCGCGTTCATTCTTGGCGCTCTGCTCGGCTATGACGAAGATGTCCTGTATCTTGATTGGGAGGTCACAGGATTTTGGAACCGCCGTGTCGGGTTCAGGCACAAGGAACTGTTCGACCACCTCGTCAGCGGATTCGTAAAGAACTATCCCGCCGACACAATCCAGGAGTCTGTCGTAAAGTATGTGCGCGACCTTGGATTTACCGACGACGACATTGCGAAGTTCCGCTCCATAATGCTTACGGAGCGTTGAGTTGCTGGAGCTTTTCGACACACACGCGCACTTCGAGGGAACGCGCGGCGAATCCGCCGTGGTTGTCGAGCGCGCGAAAGCCGCTGGCGTAACGCGCATAATGGCCGTCGGCGGGAGCGAGTCTCTTAACGCGGGAACGGAGGGCTTTGAGTATCGCGCGATCGGTTGGGATCGCGACCAGGCGGGGAAGGAATTGCCTGCGCTCGACTACACTGGCGTCGCCGCCGTAGGGGAGATTGGGCTCGACTACCACTATTCGCCCGAGACGCGCGATGCCCAGTGCGAGCTTTTCGCGCGGCAGCTCGATCTCGCGAACATGTTTGGACTCCCCGTCGTGATACATACCCGCGATGCGGACGACGATACGCTCGGAATCCTGCGCGAGATTCCGTCGAAGGGGATAATACATTGCTTCACTGGCTCGCCGTCGTTTTGCCGCGCTCTTCTTGACCTCGGGTTCTACATTTCCATTTCTGGCATAGTGACGTTTCGTGCGGCCGAGAATGTCCGCGAATCGGTCCGAATCGTGCCGGACGGCCGTCTCCTCATTGAGACGGATTCGCCATTCTTAGCACCCGTTCCGATGCGCGGCAATCCCAACGAACCTGCATTTCTCGTCCATACGGCGCGTTTTCTTGCCGATTTGCGCGGGATGCCGCTTGAAGATTTCGCCGCTCTGACAACTCGGAACGCGCTTTCAATTCTCGGCGAAATTAGGTAAAATATCTCGTAACTCATAAAGGAGAACTGTCGGAATGAACAAGCTATCGTTCTTGGCCCTTGCCGCCCTTATGGCCGGCTGCTGCTGCAACACCGATGACGTGAAGCCTTTTGGCACGACGAAATTCGGGGAGAAGGCATCCCTCTACACCTTAAAGAGCCCTGATGGCCTCACGCTCGAGATCACCGACTTTGGCGGCCGTCTCGTCCGCTGCTGGGCGCCTGACCGCGAGGGGAAGCTTGCCGATGTCACGCTCGGCTGGAACACAGTCGGGGAATACGAGACGCTCGGTTTCTCTGCGGGCACGCTTATTGGCCGCTACGGCAACCGCATCGCCGACGGCAAGTTCACGCTTGACGGAAAGGTTTGGCAGCTTCCGATCAACGAGACGAATCCCGTGCCGCGCAACTGCAATCTCCACGGCGGTCCCGATGGCTGGGACGCCAAGGTCTGGAAGGCGTCGGAGTATGACGGGAAGCGCCTTGTGCTGACGCTCGTCTCGCCCGACGGTGACATGGGCTTCCCCGGTACGGTCACGATGAAGGTCACCTACACCGTCCTTCCTCAGAACATCTGGCGCATCGAGTACGAGGCGACGACGGACAAGCCGACTGTCATCAATCCGACGCATCATTCCTACTGGAACCTCGCGGGCGAGGCGAGCGGCAATGTCCTCGACCAGCTTCTCATGGTCAACGCCGACAAGTACACGCAGACCGACGCCGGGCTCATCCCGACGAAGGACGCGGCGGTTGATGGCACTGGCTTCGACTTCCGCAAGGCGCGCCCGATCGGCTCGATGGCGGAATGGATGGCGGCGCAGGAGAGCTTGAAGCCGATGGACAACTGGTATGACCACAACTTCGTCCTGAATGGCAAGGACAGCAAGCTCGCCGCCGAGATGAGCGACCCCAAGTCTGGCCGCGTTCTCGAAATCTGGACGACCGAGCCCTGCATGCAGATGTACGGCGCGCAGAACATGACGACTAAACTCCCCGCGAAGGAGAAGGGCAAGACCCTCTGCCAGTTCGCTGGCGTCGCGCTCGAGACGCAGCACTATCCCGACTCGCCCAATCGTCCAGACTTCCCGACTACGGTTCTTCGCCCCGGCGAAACCTTCCGCAGCATGACGGAGTATCGCTTCAAGACGCGCTGATCCATGCGATCTTTCTTGCATAAAATTTCAGCTGCGATTCTGTTTGCGGCTCTCGTCTTCGCGTCGCATGCCGAGACGAACATAGTCAACGGACAGATGTGGGTCTGCGAAGACGGCATATGCCGCCTCGTCGGTGATGCGCCGGAAGATTTTCTCGCGAGTCTTGCACCGTCTGCGTCTGTCCCCGAACAGGCGACGCGCATGTTGCTTGGCTATCGGGAAGTTGACGAGTTCCTTGCGTTCCTCTCGCCAGACGCGGCGTCTGGCGATGCAGAAGGTGGCGCGCTTGCGACGTTTACATGGCTTTCGCTTGTCGTCGTTCTTCTTGGCGGCCTTGCCATGAACCTGACGCCGTGCGTCCTGCCGATGATTCCAGTCAATTTGATCGTCATCGGCAAGTCGCCGGCGCGCGGTGCCGTCTATGGTCTCGGCATGGCGCTTGCCTACGGCGTTCTCGGCGTCCTTGCCGCGGTTGGCGGCATGGCGTTTGGGACGATCCAGTCGAACCCCTGGTTCAATGTCTTTGTCGCGCTCGTTTTCGTCGCGCTCGGGGCTTCTCTCTTCGGGTTCTTCTCGATAGACTTCTCGCGCTTTCGCTCGGGGGTCGTTAAGCCCGACGCCTCGCGCGCAGGGCTTGCCGTTCCGTTCTTCCTCGGTGCGCTTTCCGCAGTCCTCGCTGGCGCCTGCGTTGCCCCGATTCTCGTCTCCGTTCTCGTCCTGACTGCGCGGCTCTACGCGGAAGGGAATGCAATCGCGCTCGCGCTTCCGTTCGTCCTCGGGCTTGGAATGGCCCTGCCGTGGCCGTTCCTCGGTGCAGGAATGAAGGTTCTCCCCAAGCCAGGCGCATGGATGAAGCACGTGAACCGCATTTTCGCGGTAATCGTCCTTCTCTTTGCCGCATACTACGGCTATCTCGCGTGGAAGGGCTGGACGCGCGGCACATCTGTCGCGACGAAATCTGACGGAATCCCCGGTGCAGTCGAGGCGACGCCAGATACCTTCAAGGACGTTTTTGCAGACGCAGAGGAGAAGGGCAAGCCGATCCTCGTCGACTGCTGGGCGACTTGGTGCAAGAACTGCTTTGCCATGGAACGCACGACGCTCGCCGACAAGCGCGTTCGCGAGGCGCTTGCGGGCTACACTGTCATTCGGCTTCAGGCCGACGACATGAAGGGCTTTAAGAAGCTCGAGCCGTTCAAGGACGTGCAGGGCCTTCCCACCTACGCCATCTTCGAAATTTCAGAAACAGGAAAGGACACCGAAGAATGAACAGGACTACACTTGCCGCGCTTGCCGCCCTCTCGGCGCTTTCCCTAAACGCCGCGAACTGGCGTGGGCTTGACGATTCGAACTACTATAGCGGCCCGAAGATCTCGGCTGCAGACCTCGCGGGGAAGGTCGTCATGGTCGACGAGTGGGGGATCGCCTGCCCGCCTTGTCGTGCGCTTCTTCCGTCTATGCAGAAGCTATGGAATGCAAACAAGTCGAAGCCGTTCATGCTCATTGGCTCGCATTGCCAGGGGCGCAATCCCGAGAAAGTGAAAGAACTCGTCGACGCGAACAAGCTCACCTATCCGATTTATGAATGGGCTGGACTTGCGGATCCCCCGTCGAGTGGTGGCGGTCTGCCGTTCATGTACGTCGTCGACCATCGCGGCAAGGTCGTCTATTCAGGGCGAAGCCACGAAGAGGCCGAGGCGGCGGTGCTGAAGGCAATCGCCGCTATCGGCGCGATGCCGACCCTCTGCGGCGGTGTCGCGCTCCAGGCGTTCAAGTCGATGGAAAAGAGCCTCGTCCTCGGGAAGCCCGTCAAGGCGCAGGTCAAGCAGCTCAACGCGGTCGTGAAGAAGGGCGAGGCGAAGAGCGCGACGGCCGTCCAGCAGAAGCAGGCCGAGGAGGCGAAGGCGATCCTCGCCGCGATAGAGGAGGCGAAGACCGACATCAAGGGCGAGATTGAGTCGAAGCGCGAGTCCGCCCCCGAGGAGGCATACA
>JAFYQC010000303.1 GCA_017547265.1 Kiritimatiellia bacterium
GTGCTTGTCTTCATCACGAACGACAGCTGGTTTTCCGATTCTGTCGAGGCCGAGCAGCACGCCTGGCAGTCGGTCGCGCGCGCCATCGAGACTGGTCTTGCAGTCGTGCGCGTTGGGAACTCTGGCGTAACGGGGACTATCACCAACGACGGCAGGGCGAATTGGCTCGCTGATGCGACAGGGCGGCCGCTCGTCGATGTGCGCGGCACTATGTGCGACAGGGTGGAGGTTCTATGCCCGCCATGCCCTACGATGCGCCCTATGACATTTTATTGCCTTTTTGGCGACATACCGCTCGCCGTCTCATTTGCACTTCTCATCGTATCGATGGTTTTGGTAAAATATAGGAACACCTATGAAAAACGAAGATACCTGTCCATGTAAGAGCGGCAAGACCTTTGGGGAATGCTGCGGTCCTATCATTTCCGGCGAAAAGAAAGCCGAGACTCCCGAGGCGCTTATGCGCGCGCGGTATTCGTCATATGTCACCGGCGATGTGCTGTTTTTGAAGTCCAGTGCCACCGAGGAAGTCCAGGCCGAGTTCGACGAGGCCGCTTCCAAGGCGTGGTCTGCGGCTGCCGAATGGCACGGCCTTGAGATCATATCTACCGAGAAGGGCGGCCCGAAGGACGACGAGGGCATTGTCGAGTTTCGTGCCCTCTATACCGCGAATGGCGAATTCTGCAACCACCACGAAGTCTCGAAGTTCGTGCGTCAGGGCAATGAGTGGAAGTTCGCGGACGGCGAGCTCGTGGGCGAGACGCCTACGGTGCGCGAGGAGCCGAAGATCGGCCGCAACGACCCGTGTCCGTGCGGCTCCGGCAAGAAGTACAAGAAGTGCTGCGGCAAGGGCTCGTGATTTGAAGCCGGCGGCGTTTCTCTTCGATCTCGACGGAACCTTGGTTGATACCGAGGCGCTCTGGACTAAAGCTATAGTCGATTTCGTCGTATCCCACGGCGGGAAGACGACGTACGAGGAGATCCTGCCGTCCGTTATCGGGCGCAACTGGCTTGACATCGACCGTTCTCTGCACGACAGGTTCCCCGAAATCGGGGAGTCGTCGCCAATGGAGGATGCCGTGGAGCTTCGCAGGTTCTACGACGCATACGCGACCAATCCGTCGTCCATGCGAATAGAGGGGTCGATAGCGTTTTTCCGCGCTGTCTCAAAGGTTGCGCCGTGCGCGATAGTCTCTGGCTCGCCGCACGACGATGTTGTCGCCGCCGCGAAACTATGCGGCATAGACGACTGCCTCTCGCTCGTCCTCGGTGCGGGAGAGTACGAAGCTGGCAAGCCCAGCCCTAGCGGCTTCTTAAAAGCGGCAGAGCTCCTCAAGGTCGCGCCGGCGGACTGTGTCGTCGTAGAGGATTCGACTGTCGGCGTGAAGGCGGGCGTTGCCGCCGGCATGAAAGTTATTGCGCTTGATCGTGCGGCGCTTGTGCCGCAGACCTTCAAGGGCGAGACGTGGAGAGTTAAGGATCTTTCGGAGATCGACGTCGGAAAGGAGTTTTCATGAGCTCGAATCCCGACTACGACCGCTGGTACGCAGCGCGAAAGGTTCGCATACTCCTTTCGCCGTCGCACCGTCTCGAGACGTTCGGCAACACGCTCGTCAACTACCACCTCATTTCCGAGCTTGACGACCATCCGGGGAAAATCCGCGTCCGCGAAGGGCGTCTCGAGGCGCATCAACCGCTCGTCATCGCCCCGCACTTTTCCGAAGTCGTGACCGAGGGCTTCAGCGACGAGGCGAAGGCATACGTCGAATGGCTCAAGGCGAACGAGGAGAGCATGAGGATACTCCGCTACGGATATTGCCTTAAGACAGATAACTTTTCCGAGCAGATCATCACCGATTCACTTGCCGCCGTCACGGAGCGCGTGAAGAGCGAAGTCGTGGCGTCCCGCGACGGATTTGCCGCGGTGTTGCAGGGCGTTGACGAGCCGTGGGATGTCGCGCTTGTCGAGCTGTGGCGGCGCGAGGTGGACAAGAGCTTTTCACAGAACGTCAAGGAGCTCGACGAAAACGGGAAGCTGTTTTAGTGATTAGTGGCTAGTGGCTAGTGATTAGTGACTAGAGAAACGGAGGAGAGGATCATGGAAAGAAGAACGAAGATAATTGCAATCGCAAACCAGAAGGGCGGTGTCGGCAAGACGACGACTGTCGTTAATCTCGCGGCGGCACTTTCGGCCAGGAAGCGCACTGTGCTCGTGGTTGACCTCGATCCGCAAGCGCACGCTACGCTTGGCCTTGGGCTTGAGAAATGCCCTGGCGTCTCTCTTTATCCGGTCCTTCTCGGCGAGAAGCAGATAGCCGACGTCATCCAGCCCACCAAGTGGAGCTGCCTAAACGTGATTCCCTCCGAGGTCGATCTCGCTGGCGCTGAGCTCGAACTTTCCATGCGCGACGACCGGCTTGAGATCATCAGGAACGCGCTCGCGCCCGTGAAGGAGTCAGGCGCGTTCGACTACATCATCCTCGACTGCCCGCCGTCTCTTGGCATAGTGATGACGAGCTCGCTTGTCGCGTCTGACGGCGTTCTAATCCCGATCCAGGCAGAGTTCCTCGCAATGGACGGTCTAGCCCTCATTACGGGCTCCATAGAGAGAATTCGTTCTGCCGCGAATCCCGCTCTCGAGCTAAACGGCATCGTCTTCACGATGGTGAATTCCGTCGCCAAGCTGACGCAAGACGTCATCAACGAGGTCAGGGGGCATTTCGGCGACAAGGTCTACGAGACTCTTATTCCCCGCAACGTTCGCGTCTCAGAGGCGCCGTCTATGGGAACGCCCGTCGTATTCCTCGATCCGCGTTCCAAGGGCGCAGAGTCATACAAGGCCTTTGCGTGGGAGTTTATGGCAAAGAACCCGACGCGCTTTGATACAGCTCCGGCAAAGGCTCCAAGCTCCAATGTCGAGCAGCCGGGTGCAGACGCACAGCAGACAACAAGCGATGCTCCTGCCAACTCATAACTCTCAACTCATCCACTCTTAACTTCCCATGACGCTCTCCGTCGTCATCACCACGCGGAACGAAGCTGCGAACATTGCGAACTGCATTCGCGCGTTCGACGGTTTCCGCGATGATGTCGAAATTATTGTCGTCGACAACGGCTCTACGGACGATACGAAGGGGATTGCAGCGTCGCTTGGCGCGAAGGTTTTGGACAAGGGGCCTGAGCGCAGCGCCCAGCGGAATCTCGGCTGGCGTACTGCCGTTGCGCCGTGGGTCGTGATACTCGACGCCGACATGATTCTGCCGCGCGAGACGATAGAGGAGTTGCTTGCCTGCGCTTCACGCGGCGACGGAATCGCCGCCTACTGGATTCCCGAGGTTCGAACCGGTGAGGGAATCCGCGTCAAGGCGCGCAATTTTGAGCGATCCTTTTACGACGGCACTTGCATAGACGCGCTTCGTCTTTTCTCGAAGGAAATCCTTGAAAAGACAGGTGGCTATGACGAGAACCTGATAGCGGGCCCGGAGGATTGGGAACTCGATATCCGTGTTCTCGAGACAGGCGCGAAGTGCGAGGTCCTTAAGAACCATTTGATACACAACGAGAAGCGCCTGACGCTCAAGAGGATGCTTGAGAAGAAGGCGTACTACACCAAGAGCTTTGCCGCATACCAGGCGAAGTGGAAGGGGCATCCCGCGGTAAAGAGGCAGTTCTCGCCGTGGTATCGCTTCGTCGGAGTGTTTGTCGAGAAGGGGAAGTGGAAGCGCCTCCTTCGCCACCCAATTCTCGCATGTGTAATGTACTTCGAAAGATTTGCCGTAGGGGTTGTCTATCTAAAAAACAAAGGAGCTATGGAGCGAGTGGGCGAAGCGGAACGAACGCAGTAGCGACCACTTGCTTAGATAAAAGGAGCTATGGAGCGAGTGAGCGAAGCGGAACGAACGCAGTAGCGACCACCATTATGGCTGATGGAACATACGAACGGCGAGGCCCGCGCGAAGCGGAGCTAAAGCATTTTCAGCGCCTCATCGACGAGCAGCGCGGCAAAACCACACCAAGAAAGGAAAGTGACATGGCGAAAAAAGTGATGCTCATTGGCGCCGGCGGAGTTGCCGGAGTTGCGGCCGCGAAGATGGCCCAGAACCCTGACGTGTTCGGCGAGATCCTGATCGCTTCGCGCACGCAGTCGCGCTGCGACGCCATCAAGGCGGACGTCGACCGTCGTGCGGCCGAGGGGAAGGGCGCATGGGCAAAGGCGGCAAAGTCTCCTGCGAAGATCACGACCGCGCAGATCGACGCGATGGATGTGCCGCGCCTTACCGCTCTCATCAAGGAGTTCAAGCCCTACCTCGTGATGAACATCGCGCTTCCATACCAGGATCTCGCGATCATGGACGCGTGTCTCGCGGCTGGCGTCAGCTACTTGGACACCGCCAACTACGAGCCGCCGGACGAGGCGCACTTCGAGTATTCCTGGCAGTGGGCGTACCGCGAGAAGTTTGAGAAGGCGGGAATTACGGCGATCCTTGGCTGCGGCTTCGACCCCGGCGTAACGCAGGTGTTCTCCGCCTACGCCCAGAAGCACTACTTTGACACGATTGAGACGCTCGACATCCTCGACTGCAACGGTGGCGACCATGGCTATCCGTTTGCGACGAACTTCAACCCCGAGATTAACATCCGCGAAGTCGCCGCGAAGGGGTCCTACTGGGTTGCTGATCCTAAGGACGATAAACCCGAGGTCGCCGTCGAGAACAAGAAGGCGTTCGACAAGGGCTATTGGGTCGAGACGGCACCGATGGCGATTAAGCGCGAGTATGTCTTTGACCAGGTCGGCAAGAAGGACATGTATCTTCTCCACCACGAGGAGCTCGAGTCCTTGGGCTGCAACCTGAAGGGCATCAAGCGAATCCGCTTCTTCATGACTTTCGGTCAGAGCTACCTCACGCACCTTAAGTGCCTTGAGAATGTTGGACTTACGCGTATCGACCCGATTGACTTCAAGGGACAGAAGATTGTCCCTATCGAGTTCTTGAAGGCGCTCCTTCCCGACCCCGCGTCTCTCGGCCCTCGCACTAAGGGCAAGACGAACATCGGCTGCATCTTCCACGGCGAGAAGGACGGCAAGCCGGTCGACTACTACGTGTACAATGTCTGCGATCATCAGGAGTGCTACGCCGAGGTGGGTTCGCAGGCGATTAGCTACACGACTGGCGTTCCCGCGATGATTGGTGCCAAGATGTTCCTCGAGGGCAAGTGGGCTACAAAGGGCGTCCACACATGCGAGGAGTTCGACCCCGATCCGTTCATGGCCGAGCTCAATGTTCAAGGGCTTCCGTGGCAGGAGACATTCGATCCCGTCAAAGTGGATTAACATTGGAGAACACTAACATTACAGAATTGTGGGGTAAATGCCTTGGCGGAATCCTTGGAATTCTGTCTGTGATAGTCCGCATTCTGTTGATTGGACTTGTTGTAGCCATTTTATTCCTGTTTGCACGGTTGGTTAAGTGAATACGCCACGATACATCATTGACGAAGCGGCGCTTGTGCGCAACTTGGAGGTTCTTAAAAGCGTCTCCGAGCGTACAGGCGTTCGCATTCTCCTTGCCCAGAAGGCGTTTTCGTGTACTGCCGTATATCCGTTGTGCGCTAAGTATCTCGCGGGCACGACGGCGAGTTCGCTTTTCGAGGCGAAGCACGGTCACGACAACTTCGGCGGCGAGACGCATGTCTTCGCGCCGGCGTTTATCCCCGAGGAGATGGATGAAATCTTGGGACTCGTCGACCACATCGTCTTCAATTCGCCGCGGCAGGTCGCGCTCTACGGAGAGATGGCACGCAAGCGCGGCGTCTCTGTTGGGCTCAGGGTAAATCCTGAAGTCTCTGTCGCGACGACGCCCGCATACGATCCTTGCCGCCCCTCGTCGCGGCTTGGCACGACGCGCGCGGGGCTGGAGTCGTCGGAACTTTTCTTGGCCGCAAAGAACGCAAAGATCGCAAAGGTTGATGGTCTTCACTTCCATTGCCTTTGCGAGCAGGGGCTTGGCGAACTTAAGAAAGTCCTTGCCGGTTTCGAGGAGAAGTTCGGTGAATTCCTCCCGCAGATGAAGTGGGTGAACTTCGGCGGTGGACATCACATCACGCGCGAGGATTACGATGTCGATGGTCTTGTTGCGCTCTTGAACGATTTCAAGGCGCGACACCCCAATCTTGTCGTCTATCTTGAACCTGGCGAGGCGATTGCGCTCAATGCGGGAACGCTCGAGTCGCGCGTCCTCGAAATCCAGCCGAAGGGCGCGGACGGCATTTCCAACGCGATTCTCGACACGAGTGCGGCATGCCACATGCCCGACGTCATCGAGATGCCATATACCCCGCCGCTCGTCGGCGCCGAGAAGGGGGGTGGCGGACCATACGCCTACCGTTTCGGCGGGCCGACGTGCCTTGCGGGTGACGAGATAGGCGTCTATTCGTTCAAGCACAAGCTGTGCGAAGGCGACACGGTTGTCTTTGGCGACATGGTGATTTACACGATGGTGAAGAACAACACGTTCAACGGCCTCAATCTGCCCGATATAGTACTCCGCCATGTCGACGGAAGCGAAGAGCTCGTCCGCCGCTTCGGCTACTCCGACTTCGCCGGAAGACTTTAAACATTTTAAACATTAGAATTTAGGTCTTGTCTAATGTTTGGAAATGGGGTTGGGCGGTGTTGCGATTGCTGGCGGCAACTACCTGATTTCGACATGATCATAGGCGGCTCTTGCCGCCCGCAATGGCAATCTCGTCCGCACCATAATCTTGTTTTGCCCTTGCGAAACCATTTCTGTGCCTATCTAAATTTTCTCTCAAACTAGGAGATAATTGACCAAAATCTCGAAAATCCCGCGCTTGCCATCTGAAAGCGCGATGTGGTATAATTGCATTGTTCGGTTGAAGGGCGGGCAAAACCGCTGCGATGCAGAGCGTTAGATTTCCCGCGCGGAAATGGTAGCAACCTCCGCGGTCATGGGATTGCGTCGCGTGAAAGCGTGAGAAACTATCACAAGAAGACGCACTAAGAGGACACTGCCAGTCCGTGCAGTTTCACCTTCTTCGGTGTATCTTCTAAGGTCATTCTCACGCACCTCACGCGATGCATCGGAGGAGGTGTCATTTTCCCTGCATCTTTTCCGACATTGGATAGGGGAATGGAGGGTGCAAGGGATGAAAAGAAATAGATTGCTTGCGAACGGACTCATGCGCCTCGTCGCATGTGCACTGACGGCGTTGGTCAGTGTTGGCGCAGGGGAAGCTTGGGGGCAGAACATGATTTATTCTGCGCCCCTCAATCCTAGATATGTGAAATGGAAGAAAGAAAGCGCAGTAACGCATGAGGCCACATCGAAAACTGATGTCATGAAGAGGAGTTTACGTTTACAGAATTCTGGTGACATCGGTTATGAATCAGATGTGGGGGTGCCCAATTATGGTATAGTTCCTGATGCTATAGATTTGTCATACATAGCACGTCTCAATTCTCGGGTTGTTAGAGGCGTCCAAGATGACTTGCCGGTGCGATATGATTCGCGGGATAAACGATACATTACATCGATAAAAAACCAGAACCCATATGGGACGTGCTGGGCGCATGCCACTTATGGTTCTCTTGAGGCCTGGGTGAAGAAGAGCGAGGGACTGACTTGTGATTTCTCTGAAAATAATTTGGCAAATCTTCATGGGTATGATGATTTCAAAAGTAAAGGCTTTAACCGTGGGGGGTCAGGTTTGATGGCTGCCGCATACTTGTTACGTTGGGCTGGTCCTATATTGGAAGAGGAAGACTCGTATCCAAGACCAGGGAAAAGTAAGCCTATGTCGCCCACACGTCATGTTCAACAGGTCAGATGGATTCCAGAAAGGACATATTATGCAGATACAGAGAATCTTAAGAGGGCGGTGATGGCGTATGGCGGGATTTGGGTTATGTATTATCATGATGATAGTTCTTACCATGATGACAAGAATACCTATTATTTTAACGCAAATACAATGCGACCAGTAAATCATGCTGTAACATTAGTTGGTTGGGATGATAATTTCCCTCGTGACGCGTTCAAAGATACCCCGCCTGGTGATGGGGCGTTTATCGTGAAAAATAGCTGGGGGGAAAATTGGGGTGAATCTGGGTGTTTTTACATATCATATTATGATGAAAGTTTTGCGTGGTATACGTCCTACGCGTTCTGTAATGCAGAGTCAAATAAAAACTATGCTGACATATATCAGTATGATGAACTAGGAGTAGTCGGCTCGCCTATAGGATATAACAAACCTGTAGGATGGATGGCAAATGTATTTAATGCTCGTGAGGATGGTCAGATATCGGCGGTTGGTTTTTATTCCCTCGTTCCTGATACGACCTATGTAATTGACATATACACAGATTGTTCCGTAGTTTCTCCGATGTCGGGAAATCATATTCTAACACAGCAGAAAGGTACAGTTGATTTTACAGGGTACGAGACAATACCATTAGCATCAAGTGTGCCGATTAAGAAAGGGCAGCGATTTTCTGTCGTGATTAAGTTGACCACACCTGGCTTAAATTTCCCAATTGCTGTAGAGAAAGCGGTTGATGGTGATACTAGTGAAGCTTCAGCCATTAGGGGGCAAAGTTTTGTTAGTCATGATGGAGAAGAATGGACGGACTTAACTGATTACGATTCAACTGCGAACTGTTGTATTAAGGCTTATACGAAATCCTCCAATCCGACGAATCCAAAACTATCTTCCATTTCCATTAAACTGCCAGATGGCAAGTCGGCATCGGTCAAGCCCGGTGACGAAATGCAGTTGAAGTGCGAGGCTGCGTATGTCGGAGCTGTACCTCGCGAGGTAACGTCATCGGCGAAATGGGCAATTGTTGAGGGGAAGAATTTCGCGAGTGTTGACGCGAAAGGGTATTTCAAGGTAAAGAATGTAACAATTACTGTCCCAACAAATGTTTGGGTACAGGCCACGTATACGGAAAACAAGATTACTGTGAGTGATAAGTTCGGTTTCTTGTTGGCCGCTAAAGCACCAGATGCACCGACAGGTATTACGGCTACAGAGGGGACAGATGCATCCTGTGTCCGCATAGGGTGGAATGCGTCAAAGGGGGCGACGGGGTATGCTGTCTATCGGTCAACGACAAGTAGCAGTAAGAACAGGGAATTCTTGCCAGCCGATGGAAGTGATAATGTGACATCAACAACTTTCTGTGACAAGACGGCCACGCCAGGTGTTGACTACTGGTATTTTGTGAATGCCAAGAATTCTTCCGGCTCAAGCATGGACAACGTCGGTGTAAAGGGCTGGCGCAAGCTTTCGCCGCCAGACGTAGAGGCTACAAAGAACCTGTCGAATAAGGTTGAAGTGAAGTGGGAAACCTCGGCGGGCGCAAAGGCGTATCACGTCTATCGCTCCGACACACTTGACGGCACGAAGAATCCGATAGGCGGATGGCAGACGGCAACAAAGTATCAAGACACGACGGCAGTAGCAGGCAGGATATATTACTATTATGTCACGGCGGCTGTCGATACGAATGGAACGCGTCCTAGTGATTATAGCATCGTAGCAGATGGCATGATTGTTCCGCCTGTGACGGTGAGCGAACTGACCATAAGCGGGGCGGCGACGATTGAATCGGGCAAGTCTGCTGGATATACAGCTTCGGTCGAATACTCCGATCAGTCGCCCCCCAAGGATGTAACGGCGAGTTGCAATTGGAGTAAGCTAGGCAGTGCAGCGGATTGGAATGGATCTACTAAGACGTTGACCGCAAAGACGGTGACGTCCGATCAGAAGGTCAAACTCATTGCGTTCTATACCGAAAACAAAACGACAATCGTTTGCACAAATGAGGTTACCATCACACCCGGCACCTCGCCTTTGACTGCTCCTTCTGGGTTGAAGATGACGTCGCAGACGACGTCGGGCATCGGCTTGAGCTGGAATTCTGTGACGGGTGCGGGGTCGTACTATGTGTACAGGGCGGCAAACGGGGAGGCTGCGAAGAAAATCGGTTCCGCAAATACAACGTCATTTACGGACAATACGGCGACTCCGGGCGTGACATACACCTATTCCGTGTCTGCTGCCAACAGCAAGGGGGAAAGTGCAAGAAGCAGTACGGTGACGGGGACAGTCCTGCTCTCCGCTCCAACTGGCGTGACGGCGACGAGCGACCGCACGGACGGCGTGAACATTTCGTGGCAGCCGTCTGCGGGCGCGACATACTATCGCGTGGCGCGGGCGACATCCAAGACCGGGACGAAGACCGAGTTGGGGACTTGGACGACGAACAAGTCCTATCTCGATACATCGGCGACGGCAGGGACGACGTATTACTACTTCGTCCGGGCGGCTACCAGTTCCGGTGGGGCTAATGCGAGCGGCTACTCTGATCCGGCTGCGCAAGGCATGCGTATTCCGTCACTAGGATCGCTTTCGTCTATTTCCATTGAAGGGCAGGACAATGTTTCGTCCGGTCAGGTTGCTCTCTATACTTGTGCGGCGCTATATTCAAACGGCGAATCTCATACGGTTAAGGCGGACACCTGGTCAGCGTCTCCTACGACGGCGGCAACGATTGACGGGAACGGAAAATTGGCCGCAAAGAATGTCACGAAGGACACGGATGTCACGGTGTCGGCATCGTACACGGAAGGCGGTGTGACGAAATCCGCCACGAAGACGGTCAAGATTCTTGCGTCGACTTCGCAAGCGCAAGTCAAGGATGTGACGGCAACATCTCGCTGGCCGTTCGCCGCGATTCTCGATATCGACTATACGCTTGTCGTGAATTCTTCTGGCGGTAAGGCGTTCGTGAGAGTGTTCGGGCGAGATGAAGATCGCGGTGTTGACGTTGCCGCGAAGACGTTGTCCGGCGACGGATCGGATGGCTCTGCCATTGCTGCGGGAACGCATCGTCTGTCGTGGGATGTTGGCACGGATTATCCCGACTACCACGGCAATGCACTCGGCGTAGTCCTTTCTGCTACGCCGTATGTTGCCCAGACTTACACGGTGACATATTCGCCTGGAGCGTATGGAACTGGCGCACAGAAGACGGCAACAAAGACGGAAAATGTGACGCTGACACTTCTAGGGGCGACATTCACGCGTACAGGCTACACGCAGACGGGGTGGGCGACGAGTGATGGTGGTGCCAAGGTGTATGATCTTTCGGCCTCATACACGGCGAACGCGCCAATTACGCTTTATCCGTTCTGGACGAGATCCTATAATCTCATGCCGTTGCGTAATCTGTTGACAAACATTGAGAAATTGAATCCTGATGGA
Organism: Kiritimatiellia bacterium; assembly: GCA_017547265.1. Next base: position 11,293 of record JAFYQC010000303.1, read on the forward strand.
GTTTTATCGGACGACGAGCTGAACAAGGCTATGAACAATCCACATTATGCAGATTTGGATGGTGATTCGACAACGATCTCTTCGGCGGAAATGTCAATATTCACGCGGATACAGACCTTGAATCAGGACAAGACGCTGATATCCAACGTCATAAAAGGTGATTACACTGGAATACCAGAGGCGACGATGGAAGAGTTGCAAAGTTTAAGTGATGCGGTCAAGGAATTGACATCAAATGGTTCTTATACGGTGACATACAACCCCGGTGCGAACGGTACAGGTTCGCAACAAACGGCGACCAAGACGAAGGATGTCGCGCTCACATTGAAGGGAGCGATCTTCACGCGCACGGGCTACACGCAGACAGGGTGGGCGACGAGTGATGGTGGTGCCAAGGTGTATGATCTTTCGGCCTCATACACGGCGAACGCATCAGCTACGCTCTATCCGTTCTGGACGAGAGTGTATAACCTCACACCATTACGAAATCTTTTGACGGGTATCGAGACATTGAATCCCGACGGGGTATTATCAGACGACGAGCTGAACAAGGCTATGAACAATCCACATTATGCAGATTTGGATGGCAATGCCGACGCGATATCGTCTGCCGAGATGTCCATATTTACGCGCATACAGGCGTTGAACACCGACAAGACGTTGCTATCCAATGTTATGAAAGGCCAGTACTCTGACATCCCAGATGCTACGATGGAAGAGCTGGGAAGCATCAGCGACGCAATCGCAGAGTTGACGAACAATCGTTAATTGAAAGGGGTAGTGCGATGAATAACGCTATGAAAACTACGGTGGCGGTTTTTGCGGCAGCAATCGGCGCATTGGGGACAACGCGCCACGCAATGGCATCTGCCCGTGTTGAGACGCGTGGGACGATTGTCGCGACAGGCATCGAGACGCTGGGATCGGCAAATGGAACCGGTACAACCCAGTGGGACACGACCAAGGAGTCCGACGGCTGGAAGACGTTGACTTCCGGCGGCGTGTCCGCGAACGTTCTTGTCCTCAACGGACCGTCAGTTGTCGGTGGTCGTCTGCCAGCGAATACGACATGGGACGGTTCGCGGCTAGTCGTTGTGAGAGACGACATAATCGTGCCTTCTGGCAAGGTGCTCACACTTGGCGCCAGCTGCATCGTGAAGTTCGCGGAGGGGGCGCGCTTCGTTGTGGAGAACGGAGGTTCGCTTGTAGCGAATGGCGCGTACCTGGCGGCTCTCGACGATGACAGTGTGGGCGGGGATACGGACATGAACGGGACGGCGGGCGCGGGGCACCAGCCATACCAGGGATGGATGGACGATACGGCGACGGCGGCGTTGGCGAAGGTGCGGTTCGTGGACGGAGCGACCAATCTGCCGACGCGTTCGTATTCTGCAGGCAAGGCATACGGAATGTTGCCAAGCCTCTCCAAGAGTGGCGCGACGTTTGCCGGTTGGTTCACCGCACCGGATGGGAAGGGGGCGAAGGTGTCGCACTCAACAACGATACCCAATGGCGAAAGCACTCTCTACTCGTATTGGGAGTCCAGTTCGCTTTCGGTGGAATCCGGTGCGGCAACGGTCGGCGCAACGGATGCTGGAGGAAGCATTGGCGTTTCCGCAGGCGAATCATGGAACGCTACATGCGACGAGGATTGGGTGACGGTAGATGTCCAGGGCGACGTGGTGTCCTACACATTGGCAGGAAACGCCAGCACCGAAGCGCGCGCGGCAACGATTCGCATTACGACTGCAAGCGGTGAATTACGTGACGTTACAATTACGCAGAATGGTATTGAACCGGTGGCTGCGCCTGTAGTCGATCCCGTTGACGGTACTGAATTCGACGGTACGTCGCGGCGCGTCACGATCAGCGGCGCGTCCGACGGCGCAGAGATTCGCTACACGCTTGACGGCAGCGAGCCAACCGCCACGAGCAAGCTTTACACGAAGTCGTTCAACGTGTTCGATACGACAACCGTAAAAGCGAGAATCTTCATGAACGGGATTGCCGCGAGCGATACGGCTTCAGCGCGTATAGTCCGGTTGCAGACGCTTGCCGAGTCGTTGGATGTGCCGCTTTGGACGGTGACGACGGATGGCGCAAAGGGGTGGACTGTCTCGCAAGACGTAGCGCATGGCGGTTCGTCTTCGGCGCGGAGCGGCACGATCGGAAACGACCAGACAAGCACGTTGACGACGATTGTCGATGGTTCCGGGACTTTGACGTTCTGGTGGAAGACCGATTGCGAGGATGACGAGGATGCCGACAACTGGGACTATCTGAAGTTCGAGGTAGGCGGCAAGGAGGTCGCGCGTATTGACGGCGATTCCGGCTGGAAGCAGGTTTCCGTGAAGGTGAAGGGGGATGGGCGCCATACGCTCACATGGACGTACGTGAAAGACTACACTGACGATGGCGGTACGGCAATGGAGGATTGCGGATGGGTCGATCAAGTGTCATGGACGGCTTTCGCGGGCGATAGCGAAGTTCCAGTGGCCTGGCTGGAGAATCTTGGTGCTGTTTCGGCAGGAGTGAGCGCGGCCGATGCTGCGGCTTTAGATGCAGATGGGGATGGTTTATCTACTGCCGAGGAATATATTGCAGGTACCGATCCGAATGACTCGAGCTCTGTGTTCATGGCTGCGATAGAGATGGTGGACGGCAAACCGATCTTGTCGTGTGTGCCTGATCTCCTAGATGAGCGCAAGTATACTCTTTATGGACGTAAGTCGCTATCTGACGGCGAATGGCAGATAGTGCCGGAGGGCAAGGAATCCGAATACAAGTTGTTCCGATTCGGAGCGCAGATGCCTAATGGCATTAGTGACGATGATGCGGTGATATTCACCGTAAATGAAGCAGGATGGAAGTATCGTGTGACATTTGATCCGAATGAAGGTGAAGGTGGCGGCGAAAGGATGCTTGAATATGGGTCGGCAGTGACTGCTCCGATTGTGGAAAGGCAAGGCTTCGGGTTCCTCGGTTGGTTTACGGAGGCGACCGGCGGCGAACTGGTGGACGATTCAACCATTGTGACGGGTGAGGCGATTTATTATGCGCACTGGTTGCCTGCAAATACGATTGCAATAGAAACGGATGATGTATACGAGACGGA
>JAFYQC010000304.1 GCA_017547265.1 Kiritimatiellia bacterium
ACTTCGCCCTGCCTAACGACACGGAAACGACTGAGTGCACCGCCTCGGGAATCCAACCGTGAACGGACAAAGCCGACTCCATGCTGACATAGCTCGGACCGTATATTATATTTGCAATGACATTGCAACTAATCCCCTGACGACGATATTTAGGAGCAAGGCAGTACAACCCCCTGCGGATGTGAATGATTTCTCCTGCAGCTATTGCCCGTTTGACAATCCCACGAACGGAATTTCGCCCTTCACCCAACCAAACAAGAACGTCTGAATAGGTGAAGATTCCTGTGCGAGACAATTCAAATGCCTTCTCCGTCAAATGATTCATGCGCATATAGTATCATAAAATGACACTATCTTGCAATAGTTTACAACACGCATCTCGCCGCCGCAGGCATATCCAGTCTCTCTTAAGCCGGACACTCGCTATGAGCCTACTACTATACGAGCAATCGCAACGGACATGACATTATAAACGCTAGTGACATATTTTGTAAAATCAAAATCGGCACATTACAACAGATATACTGCGCCATAGTAAATCAGGCAGCATTTTAGGCGTTGGCACGGCGTTTGCTAAATGGGGCGCGACGCTGCGATGGTCGCGGCGCAAGAAAGGAAAGATGAAACTGATCATAGCCTACATTCAGCCCGAGAGACTGAATGCCGTCAAGCAGGCGTTGTTCGCCCGTGAGATATACAAGATGTCCGTCACAAACGCACTCGGCTGCGGAAAGCAAGGCGGATACCTCCACTTGTACAGAGGCGCCGTAGAGGAAGTCACGCTCCACAAGAAGATGCGCCTTGCAATCGCGGTGAACGACCACTTCATCGACAAGACGATCGAGGCGATCATCGAAGGCGCGCGCACGGGAGACATCGGCGACGGAAAGATCTTCGTCCTTCCGATGGACGAGTGCGTGAGAATAAGAACCGGCGAGCGCGGCCCATCGGCAATAGGATAGTTTTAGACAGGATTAACAGGATTTACAAGATTGTAGGATAATCCTGTTAATCATGTAAATCCTGTCAAAAAGAAAGAACGAAAACATGGAACCTGAAATAACCACTGCAGCAGTTCAAACCAACCTGAACGTAGTCTGGACCCTCATCGCCGGCATACTCGTCTTTACGATGCAGGCGGGCTTCGCGCTCGTCGAGACCGGCTTCACCCGCGCAAAGAACGCCGCGAACATCATGATGAAAAACCTGATGGACTTCGCGGCGGGCTCGCTAGGATTCTACATCCTCGGCGCAGCGCTTATGTTCGGCGCGACGAAGCTGGGCGGCTGGCTCGGCTGGGGCGGACTGGGGATGCCGTCGCTCTCGACCGGCGAAGGCGTCTGGGACTGGACGTTCCTCTTCTTCCAGACGATGTTCGCCGCGACCGCCGCGACAATCGTATCTGGCGCAGTCGCGGAACGCATTGAGTTCAAGAGCTATCTCATCTACTCGGCGATCGTGTCGGCTATCGTCTACCCGATAAGCGGCCACTGGATGTGGGGCTCGCTCGCGGGCGAGACGTCGCAGGGCTGGATCGAGGCCCTCGGCTTCCACGACTTCGCGGGCTCGACGGTCGTCCACTCCGTCGGCGGATGGATCGCGCTCGCTGGCGCAATCGCGCTCGGCCCGCGTATCGGAAAGTACCGTCCCGACGGCAAGCCGAATCCGATTCCCGGCCACTCGCTCGTCCTCGGAACGCTCGGCGTGTTCCTCCTATGGATCGGCTGGTTCGGCTTTAACCCAGGCAGCTACACCGCCGGCATCGGCTCCATCGGCCGCGTCGCGATGACCACCAACCTCGCCGCGTGCGCCGGCACGATTGCCGCGCTCGTCACCGCCTGGGTAATCATGGGCAAGCCCGACCTCACCATGGCGCTGAACGGTTCGCTCGCAGGCCTCGTCGCGATTACGGCGCCCTGCGATGTCGTGACCGCAAACGCCGCAGTCATAATCGGACTCGTCGCAGGCATAATCGTCGTCCTCTCGGTGTTCGCGCTCGACAAGATCCACATCGACGATCCCGTTGGCGCGGTGTCGGTCCACTGCGTGAACGGCGTCTGGGGCACGCTCGCGGTCGGACTCTTCGCGGCGCCTGCTGCGGCGGGCTACGGCAACGAGATGGTAGGGCTCTTCTACGGCGGCGGCTTCAAGTTTCTCGGCGTGCAGCTCGTCGGCGTTGGCACGACTGCGGTTTGGGCGCTCGGCACGGGTCTTACGATCTTCTTCGCACTGAAGAAACTCGGCATCCTCCGCGTCAGCGAGAAGACGGAGCTCAAGGGCCTCGACGTGACCGAACACGGCCAAGACGCCTACGCCTCGTTCCAGTTCTTCTCAAACATCTGATTCACCAACAATTCAGAAAACAAACTCTTTGCCTGCAGCGATGGTCTTTACGTATTTGCGCCATCGCCGCAGGCCCCCTTCTCAAGTGATTTACCCTAAATTCGTCAGTTTCTAGCCAAGATATTCTCCTGTATTCTCCTGTTCTTTGTGGCTTACACTTTCTATTTTCCAGCTGCCGTTTTTAGGTTTACAAGTTCAAGATTTGTAATATTCTAACGCCACTCTCGCGCCAGATTACAAAAAATGTAAAAAACTGACCCTTTTAAGGCGTTGGCATGAGATTTGCTAATCTCTTCACTTGATAAGCAAGGATTATCATGAAGAGAATACACGACATCTATCGCCCGATGGAAGAGCGTAAAAGCGACTGGAACGAAGTCGAACGGTCGCTTACCGACGACGAACTGAAGGAACAGACCTCGCGCTGCATGAACTGCGGCCAGCCCTTCTGCCATGCCTACGGCTGCCCTCTCGGGAATCTCGTTCCCGACCAGAATCGCGCCGTGGCGCAGGGCGACTGGAAACGCGCCTACGATCTCCTTACCCAAAACTCCGACTTCCCCGAATTCACCTCGCGCATCTGCCCAGCTCTGTGCGAGGCTTCTTGTGTACACCAACTTGACGAAGAGTCCGTCATGGTGCGACAGTCGGAGAAGCGCATCATCGAGACCGCCTTCAATTACGGCTGGGTGGTGCCGCGTCCACCCACGCAGGAAAACGGCAAGAAGGTGGCGATAATCGGCGCAGGCCCCGCCGGGCTTTCCGCCGCGGCCACGCTTCGCCGCCGTGGCTGGGCGGTCACGGTCTACGAAAGGCGCGCCAATATCGGCGGACTTCTCCGCTACGGCATCCCCTGCTTCAAGCTCGACAAGGCGCTTATCGAACGCCGTCGGAAGATCCTCGAAGCGGAAGGCATCAAGTTCGTTACTGGCTGCGAAATCGGAAAGGACGTTTCCGCGGAATGGCTCGCAAAGGAAAACGATGCCGTAGTCGTCGCAATCGGAACTCCTGCGGCGCGCGATCTCAAGATTCCGGGGCGCGAACTTAAAGGAGTTCATCTCGCGCTTGAACTACTTGAGGGCCAGAACCGCTTCCTCACCGGCGAGATTCCCACGGCGCCGATTTCCGCCAAAGGCAAGAAGGTGCTGGTAATTGGCGGTGGCGACACTGGCTCTGACTGCGTAGGCACGTCTATCCGCCAAGGTGCAAAGTCGGTGACGCAGATCGAGATCATGCCAAAGCCGCCGGACGAGCGCGACGCTTCGACTCCTTGGCCGCTCTGGCCTTACATGCTCCGCACGAGCTCCAGCCACAAGGAAGGATGCGAGAGGCGCTGGAACCTCAACTCTTTAAGATTTGTCGAGAACTCTGCGAACTCCGCGTCTCCGCGTGAGGCAAAAACAGTTGCCGGTGTCGAAGTTGAGACCGTCGAATGGGAGTTCACCCCTGAAGGCAGGCCCGCGAAGTTTCAATCTGTGCCGGGGACCAAGGAACTCATAAAGGCCGACCTTGTGTTTCTCGCGATGGGCTTTACAGGCGTTCCGACCACAAGCCCGATTGTCGCGCAGCTCGGCCTACAGCAGACGCCGCGCACCGCGCTCATACCGGATGCCGCGAAGAACATATACTGCGTCGGCGACTGTGCAAACGGCGCGTCCCTCGTCGTTCGTGCGCTCGCAAGCGGAAAGTCACTACAGATATAGGAAAAAATACCATGTGCGGAATAGTAGGATTTACTTCACGGAACAAGTCGGCCGTCGGGCCTCTTGTAAACGGCCTCAGGCGTCTTGAGTACCGCGGCTACGACTCGGCGGGCGTCGCACTCGAATCTGCAGAAGGCATAAAAGTCTACAAGCAGACGGGAAAAGTCGCCAAGCTCGACAATCTTCTTTCACGGGCACTTCCGGAAAACGAGCGCGGCAAATACACGATCGGCATCGCGCACACGCGCTGGGCGACGCACGGTCTTCCGACCGTGGCCAACGCGCACCCGCATGTAGCCGATGGCGGCAATCTCGCCCTCGTCCACAACGGCATAATCGAAAACTACGCGGCGCTCCGCGCTGGGCTCGAGAAGCGCGGCGTAAAGTTCCTTTCGCAGACCGACACCGAAGTTGTCGCACACCTGATCGCCGCGTTCGACAAGGGCGACCTCTTGGCAGCCGCAGCCGAGGCGCTAAAGCGCGTCGAGGGAACTTACGGCATCGCAGCAATATCTGCAAAGCATCCGGGCGAGATGGTCGTTGCTCGCAAGGGAAGCCCTCTCGTCATCGGCGTTGGAGAAGACGACATCGTCGTCGCGAGCGACGTGTCGGCCATTGTCGCGTACACCCGCCAGGTCATCTACCTCAAGGACGGCGATATCGCGCGCATCACGCCGCACGGCGTCGACATCCACACTCTCGACAACTCTCCCGTCACCCGCGAAGTGCAGGAAGTGGACTGGGATATCGGCGCGATAGAAAAAGGCGGCTATGAACACTTCATGCTCAAGGAGATCTTCGAGCAGCCCGACGCACTCGCAAACACGATTCGCGGACGACTCGATCCCGCAGGAGGGACGGCGTTCCTCTCGGGGCTCTCGCTCTCGCCGCGCGAGCTCGCCGCCGTTAGGCGCGTCGTCATCGTGGGGTGCGGAACCTCGCTTCACGCAGGCATGGTCGGCAAGTACCTCTTCGAGAAGCTGGCCGACATTCCGACAGCACCCGAGCAGGCGGCGGAATTCAGGTACTCGAACCCGATTGTCGGGCCAAACGACTGGGTGATGGCGCTTTCGCAGTCTGGCGAGACAGCCGACACGCTTGCGGCCGTCCGCGAGTCTATCAGAAAAGGCGCGCTCGTCTCGGGTCTCTGCAATGTCGTCGGCTCCACGATTGCACGCGAGGCCGGGCGTGGCGTCTACCTCCACGCGGGACCAGAGATTTCCGTCGCGTCCACGAAGGCGTTTACCGCGCAGGTGACTGCCCTTCTCATGACAGCGCTCAAGCTCGGACGCACGCGTCGCCTCTCCTTCGAGGACGGCGATCGGCTCGTGAAGGAAATCTCTCGTCTCCCCGAACTCGTCAGCAAGGTGCTCGAGGGGAACGATGCGATCGCGAAAGTCGCGGAGAAGTACGCGAAGGCAGACGACATGTTCTTCATCGGACGCGGGATGTTGCACCCCGTGGCGCTCGAAGGAGCGCTCAAGATAAAGGAAGTCGCCTACGTCCACGCAGAGGGCTACCAGGCGGCGGAGCTCAAGCACGGACCAATCGCGCTCCTCTCCGAAAAGACGCCGGTCGTCGCGCTTCTCGCCGACATACCCGGCAAGGAGAAGACGCTCGGCAACGTGCAGGAGTGCCGCGCACGTCTCGCGCCAGTCATCGGCGTGGTGACCGAGGGCGACGATGCGGCGGCAGCGGCAGTCACCGACGCGCTTACAATTCCGAAAACATGCGCGGAGCTATCGCCCATCGTAACAGTAGTGGCGCTCCAGCTCTTCGCGTACCATGTCGCGCGGCTTCGCGGATGCGAAATAGACCAGCCTCGCAACTTGGCGAAATCGGTAACAGTTGAATGATCTCGAGGAAAAGAAGATGAACGGCAAATTCGTACAGCAGGGCCTTTACAGGCGAGAATACGAGCACGACGCGTGCGGCGTCGGAATGGTGGCCAACCTCTCTGGCGAGGCGAACCACGACATCGTCGAGAAAGGCATGACGATACTGAAGCGGCTCATGCACCGCGGCGCGACCGGCAACGATCCGGAGACCGGCGACGGCGCAGGGCTTCTTATGAGGATTCCCCACGGGTTCTTCAAGAGGGTTTTGTCTCGCGCAGAGACGCAGAGACGCAGAGAGGATAAGGTTTTTGGAGTGGGGATGCTCTTCGGCGGAAAGGGAGAAGAGAAAAAGATTGAAGCTGTCGTAGAGGAGAATGGCTGCGAGATAATCGCGTGGCGCGACGTGCCGGTTAATCCTGATGCAATA
>JAFYQC010000305.1 GCA_017547265.1 Kiritimatiellia bacterium
GGCGACGGCACGACAACCGCGACGCTGCTCGCGGAGTCGATCTACCGCGAAGGGCTAAAGAACCTCACCGCCGGCGCGAACGCGATGGCGCTGAAGCGCGGCATCGACAAGGCGACGGCTGCCGTCGTCGAGGCGATTGCCAAGCAGTCGAAGAAGGTCAAGACCGCCGACGAGATCGCGCAGGTCGCGACGCTCTCGGCCAACGGCGACGAGGAGATCGGCAAGATGATCTCCGAGGCGATGGACAAGGTTGGCAAGGAAGGCACGATCACGGTCGAAGAGGCCAAGACCCTCGAAAGCTCTCTCGACGTCGTCGAGGGCATGCAGTTCGACAAGGGCTACCTCTCGCCCTACTTCGTGACGAACCCCGACTCGATGGAGTGCGAGCTCGAGGATCCGTTCCTCCTCCTCTTCGAGAAGAAGATCTCGAACCTCCAGGACATGCTCCCGCTCCTCCAGCAGGTTGCGAAGTCGGGCCGTCCGCTTATGATCATCGCCGAGGACGTCGAGGGCGAGGCGCTCGCGACGCTCGTCGTGAACAAGCTCCGCGGCACGTTCTCCGTCTGCGCCGTCAAGGCCCCTGGCTTCGGTGACCGCAGGAAGGCGATCCTCGAGGACATCGCAATCCTCACCGGCGGCAAGCTCATCAGCGAGGACATCGGCATCAAGCTCGAGAACGTCACGATCGACATGCTCGGCCGCGCCAAGAAGGTCGTTGTCGACAAGGACAACACGACGGTCGTCGAGGGTCTCGGCAAGTCCGCCGACATCAAGGCCCGCGTCGAGCAGCTCAAGCGCCAGATCGAGGAGACGACTTCCGACTACGACCGCGAGAAGCTCCAGGAGCGTCTCGCCAAGCTTGCCGGCGGCGTTGCGCTCATAAAGGTCGGTGCCGCGACCGAGGCCGCGATGAAGGAGAAGAAGGACCGCGTCGACGACGCGCTCCATGCTACCCGCGCGGCAGTCGAGGAAGGCATTGTCCCCGGCGGCGGCGTTGCGTATCTCCGCGCCCAGAAGGCGATTGACGCGCTCAAGCTCGACGGCGACGAGGCCGTTGGCGCGAGCATCATCGCCCGCGCGATCGAGGCGCCTCTCCGCAAGCTCGTCAACAACGCTGGTCAGGAAGCCGCGCTCGTCATCGCCAACGTCAAGAAGGCGACGGGCACGAACGGCTACAACGTCCGTACGGGCGAATACGCCGACATGCTCAAGGCCGGCATCGTCGATCCGGCGAAGGTCACGCGCTCGGCGCTGCAGAACGCTGCGTCCATCGCGGGGCTCCTGCTCACGACCGACTGCATGGTCACCGACATCCCTAAGAAGAAGGATTCCTGCGGCTGCGGCGGCCATGGCGCGCCCGGCGGCATGGACGGCATGATGTAATGCCTGCCTTATTAGGCAAAAAAGGGGCGCATCCGCACAGGATGCGCCTTCTTTATTTTTTCCACATTTACCCCCTTGATTTCTCAGCGCAGAAAGCGTATACTATCCTTCGTTTCGCTGCTCGGGTGGTGAAATTGGCAGACACGCATGCTTGAGGTGCATGTGGGTAACTCCTTGCGGGTTCGAGTCCCGCCCCGAGCACCATCTTAAGCCGCCGCAAGGCGGTTTTTCTTTTTCCCACATTTTTAAGCGCGAGGCGCGAAGGCAAACACGCACAGGGCGGGCAAGTTTGGTATAATGTCCGCATGATTGCAAAGCTGATACTGGACAAGAAGCGCGAGGGGCATGCGCTCGGCAGCGCGGAGATACGGGAGTTCGTCGACGGCTTCACGCGCGGTGAAATTCCCGACTACCAGATGTCCGCGCTCGCGATGGCCGTGTGCTGCCGCGGGATGAACGAGCGCGAGACGGCAGATCTCACCGAAGCGATGATGAAGTCGGGCCGCTGCCTCGAATGGGATGTCCAGACTGCAGACAAGCATTCTACTGGCGGCGTCGGCGACAAGCTATCGCTCGTCGTTCAGCCGCTCGCCGCAGCGTGTGGAGTCGCCGTTCCTTCGCTCACCGGGCGGGGCTTGGGCATCACTGGCGGAACAGCCGACAAGCTCGAGACGATTCCCGGCTACAACGCCTCGCTTTCGCTCGACGACTTCCAGAAGGTCGTTAAGGAAGTAGGCGTCTCGATGACGGTGCAGACCGACGAGATAACGCCAGCCGACAAGAAGCTCTACGCTCTTCGCGACGTCACAGGAACTGTCGCGTCGATTCCCCTTATCACGGCGTCCATCCTCTCGAAGAAGCTCGCCGAGGGTGCGGGTACGCTAGTTTTTGACGTGAAGTGCGGCGAGGGCGCGTTCATGAAGACGCGCGAGGAGGCGGTTGCGCTCGCGCACTCGCTTGTCGATGGTGCGAAGGCGGCGGGAAGAAAGGCCGCGGCGCTTGTGACCGACATGTCGGCTCCACTCGGCCGCGCCGTTGGCAACGCGAGCGAAGTCGCAGAGGCGCTTAGGTGGCTCGCAGGTGAATCCTCGGACGATCCCGCAGTTTCCCTTTGCGTCGAGCTTGCGGCGCTGATGGTTGCGCTGGCGAAGGAAATCTCCCTCGATGACGCGCGGCAGATGTGCCGCGAGAAGCTCGCTGACGGGTTGGCGCTTGCGAAGTTCGAGGCGATGTGCGCCGCGCAGGGCGGTGATCTCGATGCGTTCAAGCGGCGTTTGAAGAAGCCGACTTTCAAGTTCAAGATTCAGGCGATGAAGTCTGGCTTTGTCACCGCGATCGACGCCGAGAAGGTAGGCAAAGTGGCGCTCGCGCTTGGCGCGGGGCGGCTTGAGAAGACCGACAAAATCGACCCGCTCGCCGGCATAACGCTTGCCGTGAAGCGCGGTGACCGCGTTTCCGTCGGTTCGCCTCTTGCGACGCTTGAGAGTTCGCGCGAGCCCGATGGACTCGAGCGCTGCGCCGCCGATCTCCTGAAGGCGTTTACGATTGGCCGCGATGCGCCAGAAGACGTAGGATTGGTGATAGAAAGAATCGACTAGATTTTTTTTAAACGCAGAGGCGCAGAGACGCAGAGTGCGCAGAGAGGTTACAAGATGAAGCTTTTTGTTGCGACACATAACCAGCACAAGATACGCGAGATATCGCAGATTCTTCCTGGCTTCGAGATTGTTCCCGACGATCCTGAGGGCGTTGAGGAAAACGCACCCGATTTCGCTGGCAACGCGCTGATCAAGGTGCGGGCGATTGCCGAAAAGCACAAGGGCGAATGGTGCATGGCCGACGACTCCGGACTCGAGGTCAAGGCGCTCGGCGGCGCGCCGGGCGTCCATAGCGCGCGCTATGCGGGCGAGCCGTCGAACACGCCCGCGAACAATGCGCTTCTCCTGAAGAACCTCGAAGGCGTCAAGGATCGCGCCGCGCGCTTCACTTGCTGCTGCGCGCTGGTCGATCCGTCGGGCGAGGAACTCGTCGTCCACGGACACTGCCCCGGTCATATCGCTGAAAAGGCGGCGGGCGTCGAGGGCTTTGGCTATGATCCGCTTTTCATCCCGAATGGTCACGACAAGTCCTTCGCCGAACTTTCCGCCGA
>JAFYQC010000306.1 GCA_017547265.1 Kiritimatiellia bacterium
GGCCTCAGGTGCGCGGCGGACGAGTACGACAAGGAGAACGTCGGCGACTTCGCGCTCTGGAAGGCATGGGAGCCGTCGGACGGCCCCGTCGCGTGGGATTCGCCGTGGGGCAAGGGGCGTCCCGGCTGGCATATCGAGTGCTCGGCGATGTCCATGAAGTACCTCGGCGAGACGTTCGACCTGCACACGGGCGGCATCGACAACCTCTTCCCGCACCATGAGAACGAGATTGCGCAGACCGAGGCCGCGACGGGCAAGGATTTCGTGAAGACATGGATGCACTGCGCCCACCTCCGCGTGAACGGCGAGAAGATGTCCAAGTCCCTCGGCAACTTCTTCACGCTCCGCGATCTCCTTGAGAAGGGCTACACGGGGCGCGAGATCCGCTACGTGCTCATCAACGCGCACTACCGCAGCGGGCTCAACTTCGCGTTCAGCGCGCTGGAAGATGCGCGAAAGGCGCTCGAGAAGATCGACCGCTGCGTGGAGAGCTTGGCGAAAGGCGAGCCGGGCGATGGTGGTGAGACGCCGGAGTGGGCGAAGAAGTGTCTTGACGATTTCACGTCCGCCGTCAACGACGATCTGAACATTCCCAAGGCGTTTGCCTCCCTGTTTGACCTCGTGCGCGAGACGAACACCTACCTGTCTCAGCCGTCTCAATCGTCTCGGCCGACCCGGTCGATTCTCGCGGTCTTCAAGCGCATGGACGAGGTCCTTGGCGTCATCTTCTTCGAGAACGAGAAGAAGGTTGTTGAGGTTCCGTCCGAGATCCAGGCGCTTCTTGACGCGCGCGCCGCGGCTCGTGCGGAGAAGAACTGGGCCGAGTCCGACCGCCTTCGCGATGAGATCGCCGCGAAGGGCTGGCTCGTGAAGGATTCGAAGTCCGGTCAGTCCTGCACGAAAAAGTAGGGCGCCCGCTGCAGCGCAAATGGAACGCCGCGCGTGGTATGTTCTGCATGTGAAGCCGAGGACCGAAAAGAAGGTCAATGACTTCTTGGCGGCCCTGCGCGTGTTTCACTACCTGCCGCTCCTGCGGAAGGAAACGCGGGTGCAGCGGCGCAAGGTCGTGAGATTCCTGCCGGTGTTTCCGGGCTATGTGTTCACGCGGCTTTCCCATGACGAGCGTGCGCAGGTCTTCGGAACCCGAAACATCGTGCGGACGATCTCCGTCGCGCAACCGCGCCTGATGATTCACCAGTTGCGGCAGGTTGAGCATGCCCGGAGGATGCCCGTTGATCTGCGCCTCGTGGAAAGCTTTTCAGCGGGGGAGTACGTCAAGGTCGTATCGGGGCCGCTTTGCGGACTCAAGGGACAGGTTCGGCGTGTCGGCAATTCCGCAACCATCGTCCTTTCTGTGGACATCCTCGGCCGGGCGGTCGAGGCGTCCGTCGACTTGCGGGACGTCAAGCATCTGGAAAGCTGACACGCTTATCCTTGATTTCTCGCGTTGTCGGTGGCATCACAAGTAATGATATAATATGGGGATGGGCGTACATCAAGCTGACGGAGAACAATGAATTCGTGTCCAGTTGTTTCGTTTGAACGCGCAGGGGATGGCTATGCGGAGAAGGTTGTCGAGTGGATCGCCAATCCCCATGCGTACTTCAGGTCGTTTGGGCCCGAGGCGCGGACCTTCCAGAAGAAACACCCGTCGGAACGGTTGCGGACAATGACGCTGGTCGCACCCGCCGCAAAACTCGCCGTGTTGCGTCCTGTGCGCCTGTCCCTTGACGGACGGGAGGTTGTCGCCAAGTCGTGGTCGGAAGCGTTCTCGTGCGCCGTGTCGCGCCTTGTGGCGGCGAATCCGGAGACCTTCGATGCGCTTCAGACGGCTGGGCTGCTCGAATGGCTGGGGTGCAGTGCCGCAGGCGAGACGGTGTCGGCGATGATGGAGGCGGGGCAGATCAAACCGCAGTTCGCCGACTGGGCGGAGGTCGTCGCCCGCGTGCAATGGCTGTTTCTCATGTGCGGGATTCGGCTCAACGAGGTGATTGTGCAGGTCGATCCCTACACGGATGAGGAGTGGCGGGTGCGCAAGGAGGAGATCGACCGCAAGCGATCGGAGGAGCGGGCGTTCATGGAAGGACGCCGTGCGGCGCAGAAGGCCTGGGCGGCAGAGCATCCCGATTCGAAGTGCGGCAGGGCCGCAACGTGTTATGGACTCTCTGAAGAAAAAGGCCGGTCTTAAATGTCGAGGTGCGAGAAAAACGGCGAATGGTATTTTGAGAAGTGAGAGAGTGAGGAGTTTAGAGTGAGGGAGTTGGAGAGTGGAATTGGAGATTTTGTCAAAGTGGCACGGCGAGGTCTGACCGTTTTGTGCCAGAATTTTGGTGGAGAAGTGGAGGGAATGTGGGGTTTTTGGTATAATGTTGGAAGTTGATAGAAGAGTATAATATAGTACAAAAATGTCAAACGAAAAAAGAAATATTATTGATTATATGGTTGTTTGCGTAAATGATTACGCAGAACGACATGGTATTTCTTTTGTTGATTCATTTGATTATTTATCAGCAAATAAGGGTTTAGATTTTGTTGAAGAGTGTTATGATGCGGAACATACTCTCTCGCTCGAGACGGCACTGGATGATATAGAGGCTGTTTGTAAGCGTAATGAAGGAGTGCTCGTATGATTTTGTATCATGGTTCAAATACTAAAGTTGAAGCGGTAGATTTATCGCGCTGTAGACCGAATAAAGATTTTGGCCAAGGCTTTTATCTCACTCCCGATAAATCGGCAGCCGAAAAGATGGCGCTAAGGACTGTTAGGCGTTTTGGCGGTACTCCGTTTTTAATGACATATGATTTTGACGAGGCACAATTAGAAAAACTTAACCAAAAGTTGTTTGAAGTTCCTTCTGTTGAA
>JAFYQC010000307.1 GCA_017547265.1 Kiritimatiellia bacterium
GGGACGTCTCCAAGGCACCGCGACAACCGACAAGAGTGGGAAGACCACTTATCGCGACTCAATGGGGCGTCTCCAGGGGACGGTGACAACCGACAAGAGCGGCAAGACGACCTGGCGCGACTCGATGGGCCGCCTCCAGGGAACCGCGACGACCGACAAGAGCGGCAAGACCACCTATCGCGACGCGCAGGGTCGGATTCAGGGGACGAAAACGGTGAAATAGCCCCGTCTTGCCCTTATATCACCGCCTCCGCGAGCTCGATGGACTTAGTCATCATGCGCGGAATATGGAACGGACCCTTGAAGAGGTTGCCCTTCGCGGGCTGGGCAACCGTTCCATCGCGGTGAAGATAGCCGTACCACTCGCCGTACTTCCTGTCAGGCATGCGCTTGTACGTCCATTCGCGCATCTTTTTGTGCCAATTGAGCCACTTGTTGTTCTTCGTGAGGTTCCAGGCGTACTGCGTCGCGATAAGAGTCTCGCACTGAGGCCACCAGAACTTCATGTCCTGCTCGTAGCACTGCGGCGGGAAGTTCTTGCAGTCGCGGAAGCTTATGATGCCGCCGTACTTCTTGTCCCACCCCCACGCGAGCGACCAGTCGAGAATCGTCAGCGCGAGCTTCAAAAGTTCCTTGTCACCCGACTTCTCGGCAACTTCCATGAGGAACCAGCTCGTCTCAATGGCGTGGCCCGGGTTGATCGTACGGCCAATCATCGTGTCGATGAATTCGCCGTTCGGACCAACCGTCTCAAGGAGCGCCTTGAACTCTGGATGAACGAAGTTGTCCTTGAGGAGCCGTATCGACTCGGCGATCTGCTCGTCGAGAATCGGATCGTCACAGACGTCCTTTAGCCGGAGCGCGACATTGATGAGGATCATCGTAAGGGAATGGCCCTGCGCCTCAAGCGACGGCTCGAACTTGGCCGGCATCATCTTCGGGTCGGCCATGAACTTCTTTATGCGCTTGAAAAGCGCGAGCGCCTTTGCGGCGTATTTTGCCGCCTCAGACGACTGGTAGGGGCGTCTCTCCGAGACGCCCGCGGACGCCTGGGGACAGGCGTCCCTACCAAGTTTGCCCGACAACGCCTTGGCGTACTCGCTCATGGCGATGGCCGCGAAGCACTCGCTGAAGACATAGCGGCGCATCCGGAGAGGAGTGCCATCGGCCTTCAGCGAGAAGTAGGCGCGTCCGCGCTTGTCGAAGAGATGCGCCTCGATGAAGTCGAGGGTCGACTTCGCCGCCGCGAGGTACTTCTTGTCCTTCTTGACGGCGTTGTAGGCGTAGGAGCAGGTGAACGCGAAGCGCCCCTGGAACCAACCGCTCTTAGTCGAGTCCATCAGCTTGCCGTCGCGGTCGACGCACGTATAGACGCCGCCATTCTTGCGGTCCCAGCCGTACTTCAGCCAGAACGGCATGATGTCGGTCGTAAGGTCTGCGCGGCACTTGTCCGCCCACTTCTTCCAGTATGTCTTCGCGTCCATCGTTCTACTCCTCTTTTTTGTGAAACTCCGATAGGTTGGCAAAAAAGGCTTCACTAACGTTTCGCCCCTGCTCTGCACTCCTCAACCATGCACAATGACAACCAATTGCATACGGTTGAGCTTGCGAAGCATCAGGCGAAGCGGTAGCGGAGCCACTTTTCTAACCATCGGAGTTTCCGCTTTTTATAATCTCAGCGATAGCCGATCTTCTTGAGGCGCTTTACGCAATCGGCCTTGGCCGCGTCGGAAAGCGAAACATTCGGGAGACGCACTCCGCCCATGTCAAGCCCCCAGACCTTCATCATGGCCTTGCCGCCCGCGACGCCGCCATACTGCACGAGGATGTCGACGATGTCGCAGACCTTCTTCATGCCGGCCTGGACCTTCTTGAGATCGCCCTTCTTGACGGCATCCCAGATCTTGTAGTAGATTCCGGCCGAGTAGTTGTAGGTCGAGCCAATCGCACTCTTCGCGCCAAGCGCGACCGCGCCAGCGAACCACTCGTCGATGCCCCACGTGATGTCGTACTTCCCGCCGAGGCACTTGACGCAGCGCTGATACATGTAGAGGTCGGGGTAGTTGAACTTGATGCCGGCGAGATTCTTGATCTTGCCATCGGCTGCGAGGAGGAACTTCTCCATGTCAAAATTGACGCCGCTCATGCCGGTGTGGTAGTAGTAGAACGGGAGTTTCGTCGAAGTCTTGAGCGCCTCCTTGAGATAGGCAACAAGTGCATCGACCGAGCCGGGCTTGAAGAAGTTCGGCGGAACGATCGAAGTCGCGTCCATGCCGCACTTAACGGCATACGCGCCAAGTTCCTGCACATCTGGGAGAGCGAGCGCGCCGATGTGCGCGATGAGGTAGAGCTTGCCCTTCGCTGCCTTGACCCACGCGTCGAAGACGGCCTTGCGCTCGGCGATAGAGCAGCAGATGCCCTCGCCAGTCGTGCCGGAGACGTAGACGCCCGTCACCTTCTGCTTGATAAGCGTCTCGGCCTGTTTCTTGACAAGCGCGAGGTTGACGCTGCCATCTGCGTTGAACGGCGTATGAGCCGCCGCAATGAGTCCTTCGAGTTTCTTCATGAGTTCTCCTTTATGGAAGTTTGACGGGAAACTTGTTTTAAGTCTGCACACATTATACCAAAATCCACTCACTCTATGTAAAAGAAATCCATATGGTTGACCTTTGGGACAAAATCAAATATAATTCGCTGCATGAAACGACGCGCTGCGCTTATGGCAATCGCAATGACGGCATCTTGCGGATGCCGCGTGCTTGAGACTGGCTACGGAGACGACAACATCGTGGTCCGCTCGTCCGCAGACGCCGTCTCCGCCACGACAGGCGCTGCAAAGTCGACGATTGCCTGGGCTGGGGCGAAAGTTATGTCCTTCGGAGACGATCTCGACGAGGACAGACAAAACCTCTTCATATCGATTGGCGAACACGCCGCTGCCGCCTACCGCGGCCATCCAGACCTTCCCGAAGGATACCGCCCTCTTTCGCCAGGCGAATACGTGAAACTTGCGCTCCCCTCGCCACTCTATCGCTACGAACCCGACACGGGTTTTCTCGAAGACGCCGAAGGCGCGGGCTTCGGCGTGCGGCTTTCCCACGCCGAAAAGGAAGACACGGCTGTCGTCGCCTTCAGGGGTTCCAACGCGCCCGGCGAAGACGAGCACTGGATGCAGGACTGGGTTGTCGATGCCCAGCAAGGCGGCGGCGGAACACCGAAGCAGTATCTGCACGGCGCGGAAATCCTGTCTGCCGTCAGGCGCGCGTTCCCAGACGTCAAGCTCGTCGTCGCAGGACACTCCCTCGGCGGCGGAATCGCCGCGTATTCGACGATCAATCTTCCGAATCCGGGCGACATACTCTGCGCCACCTACAACGCAGCGGGAATTTCAAGCATAACTTTGCTCACTCTTCCAAAAGACGTCACCTTAAGTGCGGCAAAGCGCATCTCCAACATCCGCAGCAAAGGCGACCCTGTCTCCGCGATTCCCGGAACGCAGCTCGTCGGCGAGATTTACGAAGTGGACAATCTCCGCTTCGCAAACCACGCTATCGACGGACTGCTCATAGACATGCGTCGCCGTGCGGAAGGTCGCAGAGCCGGCTGGCTCCGCGACCTATTCGACGATTAATGTTTTAACGTCTTTAGCGTCAGCCCTGCGAGGTCTTTGCCCTTCTCGCGAAGGACGAACGACGCGATGTAGGCAACGGCAACGCAGACGACAAGCCCGATTCCACCCAACAGGAACGGATGGAACTTGAGCCCGAAGACATCGCAGTGGAGTATCTCGCAGCTGAAGCAGACAAAGTAGTTCGCCGCGAGGCCCAGGACCGCCGCGACACCCTTGATGCGCGGCATGAAGACTCCCATGAAGAAGAGCCCCGTTAGGCCCGCCGTCAGCATCGCGATATACTTGTTGAAGTTGTCGAACAAGGCGCTCGACTCCATCCTCGCGAGCGTCAAGGCCGCCATGATGCCGATGATGCCGACGACATAAGTGCAAATCTGGCCGCACCTGATTTGCGTCTTTCCAGGGATATCCGGCTTAAAGCGCTTCACGAAGTCGGTGACGACAGCGGTCGACGCGGACGAGAGATTCGCCGACAAGGTCGAGATCGTCGCCGCGAAGACGGCCGCGATGACGAGCCCCGCGAGCCACGGCGGCATTTCAGTCGCCATGAAGATCGGGAGAACCGAGTCACCCTTCGGCATCGTCACATCCATTGCCTGCGGATTCGTATGGTAGAACGCGAAGAGCGCCATGCCGATTCCGTAGAAGACAATCTGCGCGAAGACGCTCATGCAACCGTTAAACCACAGCGAGCGCTTCGTCGCGTTCTCGTCGGGCGTAGCGATGTAGCGCTGGATTACGCACTGGTCGCTCGTGTAGGAAGAGAGGTTCGAGATAAGCCCCTGCACCGCAACGACCCAGAAGACCGGCTGCGTCAAGATGAAGCGGAAATCCCACATCGTGTTCTTGTTATAGGAACTCGCTACATTCCAGAAAGTCGAGAAGTGTTCGCCCGGCGCACCGGTCTTCATGATGAGAAGCACGAGCACCGAGACCGCGCCGCCCATAAGGACGATGCCCTGCACGAAGTCCGACCAGATGACGGCCTCAAGTCCGCCGAGCGAGCAGTAGATCATCGTGAGGATGCCGCAAATGAGAATGCACGCGTCGATGGAGATTCCCGTCACGGCGTTGAGCGCAATCGCGGGAAGCAGCGTCACGACCGCCACACGGCAAACCATGAAGACGACGAACGCCGCGGAACCGAAGAGCCGCACGCCGAGGTTGAAGCGCTTTTCGAGATA
>JAFYQC010000308.1 GCA_017547265.1 Kiritimatiellia bacterium
CCGAGCAGCGTACGGGGGCGTCGAAGACGATTGGCGACGTGTTCGCCTCGATGATGTCGCGTCCGCAGGCCGCCGCGGTTCCGCAAGGGCCTGCCGTAGCCGCGCCGTCGCGTGTCCAGCCTGTTGTAGGTCGCAACGACCCGTGCCCTTGCGGTTCGGGCAAGAAATTCAAGAAATGCTGCGGGAGGAACATGATATGACGACTGCGATAATAGTAGCCGCCGGAAAGTCCGAGCGGATGGGAACTGGGACCGACAAGGCGTTTCTCAGCCTTGGAAGCAGGCCTGTCGTCGCATGGTCGCTCATCGCGTTCGAGCGGTGCCCCGACATCGACAGGATTGTGCTTGTCGTCCGCAAGGAGCAGCAGGTCGCCGCCAAGGCCGTGGCGCGGATGTTCGGCATCTCCAAGCTCATATCGATCGTTCCCGGCGGCAACAAGCGCCAGGAGTCCGTCCAGGCGGGTCTTGCCGCTTGCGATGTCGACACCCGCTTCGTCGTCGTTCATGACGGCGCTCGCCCCTGCGTCACGCCTGACGTCATATCCGAGGTCGTGAAGCTCGCAAAGCGCGTAGGCGCTGCCACCGTTGGCCGTCGCATGACCGACACCGTGAAGCGCGTCGAGAAGGGGACTGCCATTTCCGGAACCGAAGACAGGGAGAAGCTCTGGGCCGTGCAGACGCCGCAGGCGTTCAACTTCAGGACGCTCACGAATGCGTACAAGAATCTCGGCAAGAACGAAGTCACCGACGACTGCCAGGCGGTTGAGCTCGCGGGCGAGACTGTCCGCATATACGAAAACAGGGCTCCCAACTTCAAGATAACGACCGTAGAAGACCTTCAGATAGCAAGCGCATTGCTCGCAAAGTGATGTCAAGACTCATAGCCATACTCGGCGACATACACGCCAACCTGGACGCCCTGAACGTCGTTCTAGACGACTGCCGTTCGCAGGGCGTTACCGACTTCCTGTGCACCGGCGATGTCGTCGGCTACAATGCCTGCCCGCATGAGTGCATGGAGATCGTACGTGCGCTCGGCTGCCCCGTCGTTGTCGGAAACCACGACTACTACGTGTCGTCGCAGCAGAACCTCGACGACTTCAATCCCGCCGCCGCGGCGGTAGTGGAGTGGACTCGCGAGCACCTGTCGGACGACGAGATAGACTGGCTCAGGAACCTGCCTTTCACGCACACGCAGATGGGCATAACACTCGTCCATTCTACGATGGACAGGCCCGAGAACTTCGGGTACGTGTTCGACAACCTTCAGGCCGAGGCCAACTTCCTCAGGCAGCTTACGCCGATATGCTTCCACGGCCACACGCACTGTCCGATGATCTACGAGAAGTCGATGAACGGCGTCTTCCGCATCGACGCGCAGGATTTCACGCTGCCCATTGGGCGCAAGTACTTCGTGAACGTCGGCTCCGTTGGCCAGCCGCGCGACGGCGACCCGCGCGCGTCGTACGTCATCTACGACCCCAAGGCGCGCAAGATCAGCTACCGCCGCCTCGAATACGACATTGAGGCCGCGCAGAGTCGCATACGCCTCGCGGGGCTTCCCGAGCGCCTTGCGACGCGCCTTGCCATAGGCCAGTGATTGCGTCCGAAATCGGCCGCGCTTCTATTGCCGAGCGAGTGGATTTTTGATATACTTTACGGCGTGAAGAAATCTTCTTGCAAAGTCAAGTATCGCCGGATTCTCCTGAAGCTTTCCGGTGAGGTGCTCGGCAACAAGTCTACGGGCGAGTGCATCGACCCGAAAAACCTTGCTTTCATGGCCGAGCGCATAAAAAAAATCCACGCGATGGGCGTGGAGGTCGGCATTGTTCTTGGCGGCGGCAACATCTTCCGCGGGCTCACTGGCGCGGGCAAGGGCGTGAATCGCGTGACAGGCGACTCGATGGGCATGCTCGCGACGATCATCAATGCGCTTGCGATGATGAACGCGCTCGAGTCTATCGGCGTTCCGACGCGCGTGATGACTGCGATCGATATGCCGAAGCTCGCCGAGCCGTTTATCCAGCGCCGCGCTCTCAGGCACTTCGAGAAGGGCCGCGTCGTGATTTTCGGCGGCGGTACTGGCAATCCGTATTTCTCTACCGACTCCGCGGCTGCGCTCAAGGCGAGCGAGATCGGCGCGGATGCGCTTCTCAAGGCGACGAAGGTCGACGGCATCTACACGGCAGACCCGAAGAAGGACCCGACCGCCAAGAAGTACGGCACGCTCAAGTACGAGACGGCGCTCGAGAAGCGGCTCAAGGTCATGGACTCGGCCGCCTTTGCGCTTTGCATGGACAACAACATTCCAATTGTCGTGTTCGACTTCTTCGACCCCAAGGCGCTCGAGGGCGTCGTGCGTGGCAAGACGATAGGCACGGTGGTGAGTTGAGAGTTCGAAGTTTAAAGTTGAAAGTTGAAAAGACTGGAGTAAATAAAAATGGAAACGGTACAGGAAGTTTTGAATGACGCGACGACGAAGATCGGCAAGAGCTTTGATACGCTCAAGTCGCAGTTCGCCGGGCTTAGGACTGGCAAGGCAAGCCCCGCGATGGTCGACCAGATCAAGGTTGACTACTACGGTTGCCCGACGCCGATCAAGAACCTCGGCACGATCTCGACTCCCGAGCCGCGCCAGATCAAGATCGCTCCGTTCGACCCGACGGTGCTCGACGCGATGAACAAGGCGATTCTCGCCGCCAACATCGGCGTCACGCCCCAGACCGACGGCAAGGTTCTCAGGATTACCGTTCCCGAACTCAACGAGGAGCGCCGCAAGGAGATCGTCAAGGTCGCGAAGACCCAGGCCGAGGCCCAGAAGGTCGCGATGCGCAACGTTCGCCGCGACGCGAACGACGCCGTCAAGAAGCTCGAGAAGGACAAGAAGATTTCCGAAGACGACATGAAGCAGGGGCTCGACAAGATTCAGAAGGCGACCGACGACGGCATCGCCAAGATCGACGCCGAGCTCAAGGCGAAGGAAGCCGAAGTGATGTCGGTCTGATGATTTAAAGTACGGAGGTAAAACATGGCAGACGATAACGTGAATCCTGTTGCCGGAACGGAACCGCCACCCGCGAGTCCCATCGCGCAGCCGCGCGCTTCTACGCTGAAGCTCAAGCCGGTCATCAGGAAGCCCACAATCGGCGGCGCTACCGGGCTTGCGAAGCCTGGCATCCGTCCCGGGATGAAGCTTCCGACGCAGCCTTCGGCCGCTCCTGCGGCCGCGCCTGCCGAAAAGCCGCAGGCTGGCGCCATGGAGCAGCTCAAGTCAGTTACCCAGAAGCTCAAGGGCGTCACGCAGGAGATTCCCCAGCAGGCGATTCTCCGCAAGACCGGCATCATTGCCGACCAGGATCTTACCGAGGCACAGAAGCAGGCGTCCAAGTCTAGGACGGCTCGCATTTCGCTTTCCGATGCGCTTGGCGTTGCGCCAGTGCAGAATGAGGCGGCCCCAATCAAGACGATTCGCATCAAGCGCCCTGACGCGATAGCAAAGCCCGCGACGTCCGCGCCGGCTGCTCCTGCGGATGCGCCTGCGGAAGAGAAGGCTGACGAGTCGGCGCAAGCAGCTCCGACGATCACTCAGCGCAAGACCCTCAAGATCGCGCGTCCTGGTGCAGTCCGTCCTTCGGGCAAGTTTGGCATAAAGAAGCCCAGCGCTGCTGCTCCTGCAGCTCCTGCGGCTCCCGCCGCAGAGGGTGGCGATGTTGCCGATATTCCTGACATTCCCGACATGCCCGCGGCCGTCGCCCCTGCGGTCCCCGCTGCGGCGCCGATGCCTGCGAACGCCGTTCCCTCGCTTTCCAAGGGCGTGACGATCACTGGTATAATTTTCCAGGTAGCGGCATGCGTCGTGGTTGGCGCGCTTGCGTACTATCTCTACCTTGACGCCCAGCTGCCGCTCTTCTGCGGCGGGTGTGGCTGGGGTCAGTGAGGCGCTTCATCGCCATAGCAAAGACGACGGCTCTCGAAATTCTCGCAGAGCCGTTGTCGCTTTTAGTTCTCACGGCGTCGCTTGCTCTCGCCGTGTTTGCGCCTGCGTTCCATTACCACCAGTTCGGCGAGCCGGCGCGCATGGCGCGCGACGCCGGGCTCTCGGCGCTCTTTGTTGGCGGCATGCTGTTCGTGATAGTGGGCGCCGCGCGTTCGGTGCGTCGCGAGTTCGAGAGCGGGACTGCCGCAGTCGCGCTTTCGCATCCCGTCTCCCGTGTGCAGTTCCTCGTCGCAAAGGCATGCGGCGCGTATGCCGCGTTTGCGCTTTTCGCGCTCGCGCTTGGCTCGGTAATGGCCGTCATAGTCAACGGTTCCGTCATCGGCGCGGCGATTGCACGCAAGACAAGCGACATCCCGCGGCTCTGGGGCGTGTCGTATGCCTGCGGCGTGGCCAGCATTGTGCTTCCATACATAGTTGGCGCAGTACTCAATCGATTTTTCCGCTTCAGGTTCTCGCTTTCTGCATTTGTCGCCACGCTCGTCATCGCGCTCGTGTCGCTTTGCTATCGTCCTGACGCTTCGCTTCTGCGCCTTCTCCCCGCAATCGCGCTTCTTTCCCTGCCGGCTGCGTTTTTCGCGATGGCCTCCACGGCTGCTGCGGCGCATCTCAAGATCAACGCGACGAGCGCCGTGTGCGCGATTCTCGCCGCCTGCTTCCTTCCCTTTGCCGGCAATTACTGCCTTTCCGCCGCACTATCTGGCGGTGGAACGATACCGTGGGCGTATGTCGCGGTTGCCGCAGTTGCAGCGCTTCCTGCGACCATCGCCGCGGCCATTGTCGGAACGGCGTTCACTCCATCGCAAGTATAGCAATGACAATCCATGAAAAAGACAAACCTATTCTTGCCGCATGCCGCATTTGCGGTTCTCTTGGTTTTCACGGCACTTTCGGCCTTTGGTGCAAAGACGCCTGAGGAAGTGGCAAGGGCGAGGCACTATCCCGCTTGCTATTGCTCTGGTGCGGAAACGCGCGAGGAGATCGCCGCGCTTATTGAGGAGCTTTGGCACAAGGAGTCTCCGGCTGACACGAAGATATGGCCCGAGGGCAAGATCCCCATGAAGGCGGGCGACGCACCGATAAAGAACTGCGAGGACGAGCTTTGGCAGCGCAACCTCGTCGTCACCGACGTGAACGACCCGTATTTCAGGTTCTTCCCTGCGTCTGGCGATGGTGCTAAGCCGGTTGTCGTAATTCTTCCCGGAGGCGGCTATCTACGTCTCGGGCTCAACAAGGAGGGCTCCGAGATTGCGGAATGGCTCAACTCGCTCGGCTTCTCCGCGGCGGTTCTCGTCTACCGCGCTCCCAACCAGCGCGAGGCGGCGCTTTGCGATGTGCAGCGCACGATTGGTCTTCTTCGCCGCGACGCCGCGAAGTACTCCATCGACCCCGGGCGTGTCGGTGTCATCGGCTTTTCCGCCGGTGCGAACCTAACCGTCCGCATTGCGACGAACTGGCGCAAGCGCCTATACGCGCGTGTCGATGATGCCGATGATTTCTCGTGCCGTCCCGACTTCCAGCTGCCGATTTATCCGTGGGATCTCCGCCAGAGGAAGAACCCCGAAAACCCGTGGAAGAACTGGGTTGGGATGGAACTCCGTCCAGAGTATCCTGTCGATTCCGAAACTCCGCCCGCCTTTATCGTTCAGGCAATCGACGACTTCTGCGAGATTGAGACGACGATTGCCTACGATTGGAGCTTGAGGCAGGCGGGTGTCGATTCTGTTGCGAAGATATTCCCCAACGGCGGACATGGTTATGGACTGCGCAGGATCGGGAAATCGATTGATACATGGTCATATGAGGCCGCGGCGTGGCTTGGGAAGTTCGCTCGTTCCCAGAAGAGGGTTCTTTTCCTCGGCGATTCGATAACCGACGCGCGGCATATCGGCTGCTCGAAGAACTACTGGGGCTTCCTCGCCGAACGTTACGGCTTTAAGCCGCTTGTCTACGGCATTAACGGACAGCGGTGGTTCGACATCAAGAACCAGGCGAAGAAGTACAAGAATGAGCATTTGGAGTGCCCAGACGTGATCTTTGTCTTCGCCGGCACAAACGACTTCAATTCCGATACGCCCCTTGGCGAGTGGTATTCTGTCGCGGATGCGAAGGTGAACAAGAACGGTCGCGAGGTTGTCTTGAAGAAGCGCGAATTCTCGTTTGATCTCGGCACCTTGCGTGGGCGGATCAATACGGCCATGTCGTACATCAGGGACGAGTTCCCGACTGCGCGCGTTGTTCTTCTCACGCCGATTCACCGTGCCTACGCCACGTTCGGCGCGAACAACGTCCAGCCCGACGAGTCTTATGCGAACGCCCTCGGGCTTTTCATAGACGACTATGTTGCCGTCGTGAAGGAGGCGGGCAACGTATGGGCGGCGACGGTTGTTGACCTGAACGCAGATTCAGGGCTTTATCCCGCCTCTCGCGCGCACGATGCGTATTTCAGCAACGCAGAAAGAGACCGTTTGCATCCCTCGACCGCTGGCCACGAGCGCATAGCAGAGGCCATTTCGCTTGCTGTTGGCGACTTGCTGAAGTAAGTAGTAAGTTGGCGGCGGCCGGAAGCTCCTCCTCGCGGAACCTCGGCGAATACGCCGTATCCGCTCGCTCGGACTTCCGCTCCACCGCCAACTCCAACTCCAACTCTTCTCTCCAACTCCGAAAAATTTCCCCTTTCTCTTCTTGTAGTCAAAATGACAATATGATATAATTCTTACGTAACCCAAACAAGGGGAAGTACTGAAAGGCGAAAAATGAAAGCTCCGACAAATAGCGACAAGGCACTGATAGATGCGTACCGCAAGACGCTTGGAAAGTATCCGAAGCCGAGCGTCACCGCGGACATCATCGCCGTTCGCCCTGCC
>JAFYQC010000029.1 GCA_017547265.1 Kiritimatiellia bacterium
ATTCCTACAGCCTCTCAGAAGACACATTGAGAGGCTTTCTTTTTGAGTTTGATTGCAAAGCGGCGAACATAGGTACGTCGCTCTTCATCCGCGTCAGTCGACGAACCTTCCCGACGATGCGGATGTAGCAAGGAGATGCTTGTTGAATAGTCCATATAGTGCGGCAATGACGGGGTGCGGTTTCATGCTTGATGAGACTGTGTCTCTTCTGCCCACTTTGCAATCACCGGACGCAGACAGTCTTTTACGTGATGAAGTGGAGACAAACCGCTTTCTTCAACTCGGCAAGGCGAAGACCCGTTTGCGCATGATGACTGAGTTCAAAAGGCGTTACGCTACGATGCCGCCGTCATTCTGGAAATGGTTTCTTGCCCTTGACCGCGCAGGACAGGTGATTGCGCTTTATTACTGTCTCATGTGCACCTATCTTCTTGTAAAGGATGTGCATCTCAACCTCGTTTTGCCGCGCTTTAAGTCGGCCAATCCCGTAGTCTCCAAGGCGGATGTAGAGCGACATATCTGCAAGATTGCCGCCGAAGATCCTTTTGTTGAGAGCTGGTCCGACGCGACAAAAGGAAAGGTTGCCGGCGCTTGCCTGTCGTTTCTTCGCGCAGTTGGAATGGTAGATTCGGTTTCTGGCGAACTGAAAGCAGTTCCTGTCGCCGACAAGTTGGCCGAGCATTTCATATCGCGTGGCGAGTCGTGGTATTTGGAGGCTCTCGGAATGCCGCTCTACGAAATCAAGCGCATTAGGGAAAGGGGCGTGTCAAAGTCATGATCAGGAAACTCTACGACAAGCTGAACAATTCTGACTTCATAAAGCCGGGCGGCATCTCCTACAACTTCTACATCATCCCGTATGACGTGCGCAAAGAGGCGAAGATTATGGCCGATCTTGCTGCGCTTGCCGGCGACTTGAAGCGTCCTGCCGACTACATAGACGTTCTGTCGCTTAATCTCTTCGATATTTTCATGGAGTTTCTTGGCGGCATGACTTTCGGGAAGAGGACTCTCCTCGAACACTTGCTTGAAGCCGATGGCAAGGCGACCGAGCCGCGCGTACACGACAATATCACAAAGGCGCTTTCCGACAAGGCGCACGGAAAAGATTTTGTCGATTTCGTCCATGCGAAGGTTTCAGCACATTTCGCGCAGCACGATGCCGTCCATAAACGCCCCTATGTGTTCATCTACGGAATCGGTGCGATGTATCCGTATCTGCGTGCCAATGCGTTCTTGACGGCATACGAGGCAGTAAACGATGCAAATCGCTACAAGGTAATCTTGTTCTATCCTGGCACTGTCCGAGATTCGGAATTTTCGCTTTTCGGAGTGTTAGACGACCATCACGCCTACCGGGCACAGATACTTGAACTCTAACCAGAAAGGGAATGGCAACAATGAAACTCTCCGAAATCTATTCGAGGGATATTGAGGCGAAGCTCAACGCCGTTGTCTCGACTGGAGACCTGGATACGCAAACAGTCAAGACTGAAATTGACGAATATGTCTTTACGGTCGATATTGTGAACGGTCTCTACAAGACCTTGTCTGCGATGAAGAACGGTTCGGTGAATCACAATGGTGTGTGGGTGAGCGGCTATTTCGGCTCTGGGAAGTCGCACTTCCTCAAATTTGCCAACTACTGCCTGCGCAATCAAGGGGCAGCGCTCGAACGTGCTGCCAAGGCCGTGAAGGAGCACGATCCATTGACAAGCGGCGGAAAGGGCAATGTCACGCCGGGCGAATGGAAGGCCGTGTCGGACTGGCTCGCGGCAAATGCCAAGTCGGTTCGGACGATCATGTTCAACATGGGAGTTGCAGGCGATTCAAATTCAAATGAGGGCGAAGAGTTCCTGATGGTGTTTTGGCGCAAGTTCAACGAAATGCGCGGCTACAACGGAACAGACCTTGCCCTTGCGCAGTTCCTTGAGAAGCCGCTCGACAGGGCAGGTAAGTTTGACGCATTCAAGGCCAGGATTGCGGAGGATGGTTTTGACTGGGAGAAAGACAGGGTGACGATTGCGGGCACGGAGCTCGACACAGCTTTAGCCGCAGCAGCGGCCGTTATGCCGAATCTGACGATTGATGCCATTCGCGAGAATATCATCCACCAACGCGTTTCTCTCACAGTGTCGAACTTCATGGCGGACGTGAAGGATTGGCTTGACGGACAGGACGCCAACTGCCGCCTTGTCTTCTGTGCGGACGAAATCAGCCAGTACATCAACAACCGGGGAGGCCTTCTGCTTCAGTTGCAGGAGATAGTGACTTCGTTTCATAATGTCTGCGGAGCAAAGGTGTGGCTTGTCTGCACCGCCCAGCAGGACATTTCGGAGATTACGACCGCGAGCGGCTTCAACAAGGCGAGCGAGGAATTTGGCAAGATCATGGGCCGGTTTCCTGTGATGGTTCAGCTTTCTGCCGCATCAACTGAGTATATCACGCGAAAGCGCGTCCTCGACAAGAAACCAAGTGCGGCGATTGAACTTGGCAACTTCTATGACAAGAACGAGCATGCAATCGGGGCTCAGTATGAATTGCCGAGCGCTTATCGCGCATATTCCGGTCGCGAAGACTTTATCGACACCTATCCGTTCCTCGGTTGCCATTTCAAGCTTGTCGGACAGATTCTCCGATCCTTCCGAAATCAAAACTTCGTTGTCCAAAACGTCAAGGACAATGCGCGCAGCGTCCTTGGCGTCACACTTGACGTTGCACGTTCGACTGGAAACTGCGAGGTCGGCAAGTTTGTCGCCATCGACGAATTTTTCAGCCAGATGTTTGCGGACGGACTAACGGCGCTCGCGTTTTCAGTCCTTCAGAATCCACGCGACCTCGCCGCAAAGCGCGATGACGCTGAGTTTGCCAATCGAGTGGTAAATACGCTTTTTATGGTCTGCCACCTCGCACCCAAGGACGCACTTGCGTTTCCCGCGACGCTTGACAATCTCACGTCGCTGATGATGACCGATCTTGCGACTTCGCGAAAGTCCTTGAAGGACAAAATCAAGGAGGAGGTTGATTATCTCTGCGGGGAGAGCGTCCTTCTGAAGGAGACGACCGATTCTGGCCTTGAGTACTACAAGTTCTACTCCAAGACCGAATCTCAGATTGACAGTCAGATAAAGGCGATTACGCCCGGCGAGGGAGACCTTGCGGAAACATGGGCGGAACTTGTCGGGGACTGCCTTGGAAGTTCCCTTAAGCCGAAAGTCGGCTTCCATGCCGCAAAGATGTCCGTCGGCATGGACGTTCTCGGTCGCCAGATGCTGAACCACAATGCGGACGTGAACGTGAATCTACGCGTCAATTCCGGAGGCATTCCTCTGGGACAGATTGCCCTGAACAATCCCGACACGTCGCTCGTCTACTTCCTGAGCGACCTCTACAATGGCGATGCACAGTTCCGTGATGCGCTTGACGCCTACTGCAAGTTCAACATGTTCAGCCGGCAGAACGCACTCAACACACCCGAGGAAAAGGCGGCGTTTGAGAAGTTCCAGGACCGTGCGAAGAAGCTTCGGACGATGTGTCTCGTTCCGGCGGTGCGGAAGTTCCTTCTTGATGCGCCGCTTGTCAGTGGCACGGCTACGATATCCGTAGCCGAGAAGGGCAACGCCGCCAAACGATACGAGGCGGCGCTTTCGAAGCATCTTGAACGGCTTTATCCAAAAGCCGAGCTTGCGGACACACTACCGAAGAACGCGGCTGGGCTTGCCACCGACATCCAGTCCGGCAAGGTTGCGCTCCCTGGAGTCCCGCTTCTTCCGGCAGAGCAGTGTGTCGAGGACTATTTGAACGGCATGCCGTCTCCGTATCCGGCAAAAGATGTCGTTGACTACTTCGGGAAGCGTCCCTACGGCTGGGACGAGTTTGCTACTCTTTCTATCATGGCACGGCTTGTCGCATCCGAGCGGCGCGAGTTCCTATACAACGGCGCTCCGAATCCAGAAGCCGCCGTTATTGTCGCCAATCTCGCAAAGAACACGGCGAACTTCTCCATTGCGTCGCGCTCGGCGATGCCAAAGCAGATGATCGATGCGTTTGTCGAAGCGATACGACAGGTGTTCGGACATGCGGCGCTTCAAGATGCCGGGCTGAAGGCGGCGAAACTTTCGGAGGTTGCCAAGGATCTTATCTCAGCCAAAATAGACAAGATGAACGAGGTGCGCGGTACGACCGGGCAACGACCGTTTGCCGCGTCGATGGACGAACTTCTAAAGAACTTTATTTCATGGCGGCAGACAGCCGACATCAAGGCGTTTTTCGAGACGGTGACAAGCGAGGCTCCTGCGGCGGCGGGCGAGTGGGATTTGGCGAAGGAAATCATCAACTTCGTCGAAGGCAGCCAATGGCAGAAGTATCTCGACATTATCGACTTTGCCGCCGCGAACGCCGAAAACGTCCAATTCCTTGATGAAGACGGCAAGATGAACTTCGGCCACCTTGCCTCTGCGAAGGACGACTTGCAGCCGTGGCACAAGATTCCGCAGTGGATTAAGATAAAGAAACAGATGGAATCCGCACTTGCCGCTTGCCGCGCCGAGAAGGAATCGCAGATTGATGCGGTGTACTCTGCCGCGTTTGACGACCTTGAATCACAGGCCGTGAACCTCGGTGTTGAAAGGGACGTCTTCGCTGACAGGGCCGAGACTATCGCCGCGAAGAAGTCGGGCAATTCGTTGATGTCGCTCGAAAACGCAATCAACGCGATTGGCAATTTCAAGAGCGAGGAATTGGCGAAGATAGTCGCTACGGCGGGAGGGGCGCAGTCCTCTGCGATTGCAGCAGAAGGTACGGACTCCTCTACGACCGCCAATCACTTGAAGCTCGTAAAGCTC
>JAFYQC010000309.1 GCA_017547265.1 Kiritimatiellia bacterium
GTATTCTCGGCAATTGGACTCTATCCTGTCGACGCCTGCGGCGGCGACTACATCGTCGGCTGTCCGCAGGTCCCGGGAGCGACATTCCGCTGGCCTAACGGCAAGTCGTTTTCCATTCGGGTGAACGGGCGTCCGGGTGCGCGCGGCTTCGTGAAGTCTGTGACGCTCAATGGCCGTCCGGTCCAGGATTGGACGGTTGCGCACCGCGATGTCATTGCGGGAGGTGTGCTTGAGTTCGAAATGGGAGAGAAGAAGTAATTGAATTGCCCAGGTAATAATTTGTGTAAAGAAAGGAACAAATCAATGACAATGGGAAAACGCTCTGCTAAGTCAATGTACTATAGATTACACGTCTGCTGTCTTGCATTCGCATCTTGCGTGTCTGTCGCATTTGGCATAGATTGGAGCCCGACAGCAGCCGGGACGTATGAATGGGGACTGCCTGCTAACTGGAGTGGTGGCGCTGTACTGACGGCCACCGACACGGCGAATTTCCCTTTCCCGTCTGGAGACCAGACAATCAATATCCCGTCTGGCTCTGCGGTGCGCTATCTCGACATGCGCAACTACAATACGTCTTCGACGAAATATTATACGCGAACATTTGCGGGATCGCTGACCACTGTTAGCAACGATTTCCGCACTGGCAAGACTGTCTTGAAAGGACGTATCGACGTTGCGGGATCTGGCTATGGGAGCGTGGGAAAGTCTTCTGTATTTGAGTATATGGGCGTCCTGGACATTGCGGATGGCGGAATTTTCTGCGCGACAAACGATTACGCCATTTGTGTTGCAAGGCATCCAAATGGTTCGGATTATGCAGCGGCAGGGCGGCTTGTCGTACACGATGGCGGGCAACTGTTTCTTGGCAGCACCAACGCCGTGTCGATGAATGGCTTGATGATGGGCCGTGGCAATGGAGCCGCCAATCCCGCAGTAAGGGTTGCGTCTTATTTTCAGGATGGTGGTTATGCCATGATTCGACGGATGTTTGCTGGGTTCGAGAAGAACGCGCATGCGGGAATCACGATTGCAGATGGCGTCTTGGAGCTTCCATGGTCCGAGAATACCCGTTACCGCATTGGACATCTCGGCTATGGCATTTTCCAGCAGCTTGGCGGCTCTGTTTTTGCGCTTACAAACAATATTACTTCTACTTCTACTGCGTGGTCTACGTGGTCAAGTGGACCCCAAACGATCGAATCTTTCGACATAGGCAGCTATAAAACGACTGCCGAAGGACGATTGCGGTCGTCTGCTTATCTTTGCGGAGGAACCTTTGTATGCGGTGATGCAATTGGAATTCAGGGCAATTACGACCCTACTACGCAGACGATAAATAGATCTGCGGCGCCGAGTGCCGATCTTACGGTAGACGGAAATGCCGAGGTGACAGCGAAGACAGTTCGCGTGGGATGCAACATGGGGGCTGGAGCAGCGGTGCTAAACCTGAATGGCGGGATGCTTTCCACTATTTACATTCGTGATTCCAGACCTGATGACAACAATACGCGTCCTGGTGCAAACGAGGTAAATGGAAATGGCGGCACTTTGCGCACTTACCATCCGACCAATCCAGATTACGATTCTGATATTCAATTCAAGGGAATCAATCGCATCATGGTCTATCCCAAGGGGTTGACGCTGCAGGGCGATGTCAGCACGAGGATTGGTGCTGCAGATCGTCGCGTGCCGTTGCGTTCGGCGAAGGGATACGGCGTGGAGTCCATAACGATCAACTCTACGGCAACGGACTGGTACACGCCGCCATGCGTGGACATTTATGGCGGCAGCGGGTCTAACGCTACGGCAGTCGCGCTAATCGACTATTCAAGAAACACTATGACAGGCATTGTCGTAACCTGTCGCGGCGAGGGATATGCGCCGGACGATAAGCTTACTGTCGCGCTCTACAAAAACGATGCGAATGCCACGGTTTTCTCATCAGCCGTGGTGACGCTGACACCAAACACGCCCGGCACATTTGTCAAGACTGGTGCAAACCGCGTAGTGCTGTGGGAGCAGCCCGACTTCGACGGAACGTATGAGGTGCGCCAAGGTCGGCTTCTCCAGGCCGCAGGTGGTGCGTGTGGCTCCACAAATCTCGCCGCGCTCGTGGTGGGCGGGACGTCCGATGCGACATTCCAATGCGGTTCGGGTAATAGTACGGCTACTGCGGAGAACTGGAATCTCGTGAACACAAACGCTACGCTGACGCTTGGCACGGAATATGGCCCGGGCAGGTTCGAGTTGGTTGGTGCGCACAGTGGCTCGGTGCCGTTCGAGCAGTCCTTCAAGTCGTTGGCCGTCAACGGCACGGGCAATGTGATTGAATGCGCATACAATCCCACTGGAGCCGGATTCAAGCTTTCCTTTGGCACCCTCACTTGCGCAGATGGCGCGAAAGTGACGATTCCACATTGGAATGACACGAGCAAGGTGTATGTCACGGGGATGTCGCAGGGGAGTCGTTTGCCTGGCGTGGTGTTCAATGGCACGGACAGACATGCGATTGTTGGTGAGGGCGGCTTACTTGTTCCGAATCCTCTTGGGTTCTTTTTGATTCTCAGGTAGCGACGGGGGATCGTTTCGCGCTTTGACATTGAAGCAGATGACAAAGGCAAAAATGAAAACACTATGCGGAACAATTCTCGCGGCGGCGGTGGTTGCGACGTGCGCGGAAGGCGGGGTGTCGAAAGCGGAGTATCTTGATCTCGTGGAGGCCGCAGTCATGGCATATCCCGAAGACCATGTTGGCGAATACATCGACGACGCCGACAGAAACGGGGTGCACGAGCACGGATTCCCGCGGCTCACAGCCAATCTCGCCGCGCTTGTCTCGGCTGGACGCCATCGCGAACGGCTTGGACAACTTCGCCGAATGATGGACATCTGCTGCCGTGACGCGAAGAAAGGGCCGATGAAGAAGGAGGGCAACGAGTTTTCCGTCAAGGAACTTGTCGACGCCATACGTGATATAGAGGCGGCAGGCCTTTACCCAAAGGAAGTGACAGATGCCTGGCGTCGGGACATTTCGGAGGTTGATCCATGGCGTTGCTATACCGTAAAGCCAAAAGTCGGCGCAACAGAGCATTCGTACAACTGGTGCGTGTTCGGGGCTGCGAGTGAGCAGAGGCGGATTGACGCGGGAATGGGCGGCGACGCTGGTTTTGTCGCGCGTTATGTCGTTGACCAGATGCGCTGGTTCGACTCGAACGACATGTGGCGCGATCCGCATGAGCCGATCGCCTACGACCTCGTTACGCGCTTGCAGTTCGCGCTTATCCTTTCCTCCGGCTATGCCGGGCCGTCGCGAGCCGAGCTGGAGGCACACCTTGACCGTGGCGCGGAGGCGACGCTTGCAATGCAGTCCGCGGCAGGGGAGATCCCATACGGCGGGCGCAGCAACCAGTTCCTGCACA
>JAFYQC010000310.1 GCA_017547265.1 Kiritimatiellia bacterium
CGCAGGACACGAAAGCGGGCCTAAAGCCCGACACGAAAAGTCACGAAAGATGTGGCAAGGGCAAGGGCGCACTCCTGGCACCTAACTTTCGTGTAATTTCGTGTGTCGTGAAGACGACATTTCGTGTCCGGCATGGCGGCAAGCCGATAGGCAAATTGCGGAGAAACGACGCTGGCGGAGGCGAATGCCTCCTAGCCATGCGGCGCTTCGACGCAATTGAATCGCAAAAGCGATTGCCACCATGCCGGTTTTCGTGGTCGCGCGTTGATGCGCCCGCGCCGCAGGCGTCGGGTTGGGTGAGCGCGTAGCGCGAACTGCGAAGCAGCCGCAAGGCCCCGCGCGCTTCCATACTTTGCATAACTAATCCCAAGTGCCAATATGGTATAAAACTCGTCAATGCTTGCCAAACTCCATGCCCGGCTCGGTGACTTCTGGTGGTGTTTGCTGATGCTCTTCTGCGCCTGCCGCGCAACGGACCCCCACACTATATCACGCAAATTGCGTGACAGCTATTGCGTGATGAGAAATGATATAGTATAATACCAACATCTAGACAGACTAGCCAAAATCGGGAAATGAGAAATGACCTGGGCATTGCAAGACGCGAAAAACAAGTTCTCTTCTGTGGCTAACACCGCATGGAACGGCGAGCCGCAAGTAGTAACACGACATGGGAAACCGCTTGTCGTGGTGATTTCCTATAATCTGTACCGCGCCAAGATTCAGCCCAAGAGAAAGAAGAACATTGTCGAGGCGTTTATGAACTGCCCAATCGATGCCGACATCGCGCCCTTGATCGCACCGCGCTCACGTGGCTCGGGACGGGCAACGCCAGTCAACTTCGCAGAGGAAGCCTAGTCATGCGCTATCTTGTCGACACTTGCGTCCTAAGCGAGCTGCGAAAAAAGAAGCCAAATCCAGCAGCGGTATCTTGGCTTCAGCGTCATTTCGACGGCAACGATTTCTTTATATCGGCCATAACGATTGCCGAGATCCTCCACGGCATCCGCAAGCTCAATCCAGAAGACCCAAGACGAAAGCCGCTGACAGAATGGCTTGAGAGCGACATCATCGAGAAATATGGAGACAGCATACTCCCCTTCGACATGGACGCCGCAAAGAAATGGGGCGAAATAATGGCCGAGGCCGATTCCGCCGGGCATCCGCGCCCGCCGCTTGACGCGCAGATTGTTGCCATTGCGCTCGCCCACAATCTCGTCATCGTTACGCGCAATGTCTCCGACATGAGCTTCGCCGGCGTCAAAGTCGTCAACCCATTTTCGAAGTAGCCATGACGATAATCTTTGTGGATATTTCCAAACTACGAGCCATGCTCGCCAAGCTCCATGCTCGGCTCGGCGATTTCTGGTGGTACTCGCTGATGCTTTTCTGCGCCTGCCGCGCAGCCGACGTGCTCAACGCCTTTGTCGGCCTGTGGCTCGTGCCGAAGTACGTCGACCCATCCGAGCTCGGCGCAGTGCAGCCGCTTACCCAGTTCGCCAACTTCCTTGCGATTCCGGTCGCCGCGTTCGCCAACACCTTCCGCAACGAGCTGACGCGGCTTTCGATCGGCAAAGAGTTCGGCAAGCTCAAGACTCTAATGCGCGGCGTTTTTGCCGCGACCGCCGTCTTTCTTTTCCTCGCCATCATCGTCGCCCGATTCCTTCTCCCCGCATTTCTCGAACGCATCAGGATTGTCGAGGGCTCGCTTGGTCTCGTCATCATCGCCGCCTCGTTTGTCGGCGCCGTCGCGCCGATCTACTCCAACGCGCTCCAGGCGCTCAAGAAATTCAAGGCACAATCACTCCTCAGCATTGTTGGCGCGCCAGTCCGCCTCATCGCAATGCTAATCGCAATGCCCTTCCGCGCCATCACCGGCTACTTCGTCGGACAGGCTTCCGTTCCAGTCTTCAACATCGCCGCATCAGTCTTGTCCCTCCGCAAAGAACTCTCCGTCCCCGCCGAGCCATATTGGACACGAGAAACAGTAAAGAAGTTCTCCTCCTATTTTGCAATCTTTCTGTCAAGTGGCCTTGTCTGCGGAATCTACGCCCTCGTCGAAACAATGGTGCTACGTCAGCGCCTTCCCGACCTGGATTCTGCTGGCTTTTACATGGCAAGCAGATTCTCCGAGATATCATGTTTTCTTTCCACCACTTTGACTTTCACTATCTTCCCAATAGCGGCGGAAATGACTGCAAGAGGAGAATGCGTGCGACCACTGATTCTCAAAGCCTGGGCCGCGACAATCGGTTTTAGCGCCCTTGTAGCATTTCCGTTCTTTATTGTCGGAGAACCACTCCTTTCAATCCTTCCGCACGGGGAACTATACGCATGCTATTGGTGGGTCGTTCCTTGGCAAATTGCCATTAGCACGCTTGTCGCGCTCAATGGGATTTTCATTACAACGGAAATTTCCGCTTTCAGATTCGGCTTCTTGAAGTGGATGATTCCATTTGATATCGCATATCCTACGGTAATGCTTATTGTAACCGGGCATAACTATTTCACAGGTATAATCCCATCATCATGGTCTATATTCCTCGATACCCACAACATCAAGTCCCTGGACACAATGATGTGGTGGATGACAACGATCATGACACTGAAGATTATCGTTTGTTCTGCGATCATCATTCGCATGCCAAAACATTGGCAACCACCCACAAATCAAAATACACACTAAATGAAAATTATATCTATTGAGAATTCCCATAAGCGCGGCTGGCATATTAGATTATTTGGCTACCCTATACCTTTTATCAACGTTCCTTCAATGGCCAGCCGCGCTTTCGCCAAGCGCTTTGCAGGGCTCAAAGACCACGAGCTTAAAGCAATACTCGAATGTCAATACAAAGAAGCATTTGGACACGCGCCCAACTTATCCAACCCAAAGACCTTTAACGAAAAACTGAACTGGGAAAAACTAAACTACCGAAACCAATTGATGACCATATGCGCAGACAAGGTAAAGAGCAGAGAATACTTTAGAGATAAGATTCCAGATGCGGACGATAAACTCGTCCACCAACTGGGGGTGTTCAACTCCGCTACCGACATCGATTTCGACAAGCTTCCAAATTCATTTATATTGAAATCCAACTGGGGGTCTGGTTGCCAGCTATTTGTGCGAGACAAAAAGAACTCAAATATAACTGCCATTCGTAAGGCTGTATCGCAATGGACTGAAATCACATCCAATCATTATTATAATTACTTTGAATGGGGCTACAAAGACATACCGCCAAAAATTGTAGCAGAAGAAATCCTTCCGTTTGAATACAAGATTGAATTCTTTTGCTTCAACGGGACGCCTCGTTTCTTCTGGATTGTTATCGATGACAAAACAAAATCAACCGCCGCCAATTTCTACAACCTTGATTGGTCCGTAATCAACGTACAACAGCACTACCCCAACTTCACAAAAAAATTCACAAGACCAGACAATGCCACATTCCAGCACCTTATCGACATATCCACGACACTGGCTGCCCCATTCCCATTTGTCAGATGTGATTACTACAAAACAAACGACGGATTTAGATTCTCCGAAATGACTTTTTATCATTGGGGCGCATATCAACCATTCGTACCCGAATCATTTGACAGCACATTCGGCGAAATGCTGACATTACCCGTGAATACGACATCGAATCCCTTATAACGGCAATACGTACATCATGAACTTCAGC